>CAYXQX010000283.1:0-5531 GCA_964467485.1 uncultured Porphyromonadaceae bacterium
CGAAAAAGAAAACACCTATCAGCCTTAGATTAAGGATCCCAGGCTGGTTTGAGGAATTTGCACACCCAACAAGTTTATACTCTTTTACGGCTTGCAGTAATACTCCTTTCAGTATCAAGCTAAACGGAGAGGATCTTGATTATCAAACCGAAGGTCAATATGTTATTATCTCTAGAGTATGGGGTAAGAATGATCAGTTAGATATCATATGGGAGATGGTTCCTAAATTGGTAACATCTTCTGATTCTCTACTTGAAAATGCAGGTAAATTGGCTATTCAACGTGGACCAATAATTTATTGCATAGAGGAAGCAGATAACCCGGGAGTGGATTTTGATATCATCAATATTGATGATACTCAAACACTGAAATATCATTTTGAGCCTGACCTTTTGTCCGGGATCGGTGCTATTCATTTTCAAGGTATACAAGAGGGTAAAGACGTGTGTCTTAAAGCAATACCATATTATGCCTGGAGCAATAGAGGAGCAGGAAAAATGAAAGTTTGGATACCTGTCAATTAGGCAATGTGTTAATTGAATAAGGCAATTACTGATTCATCGTTTTTTTATCGTATTTGCAAAACTCAAACAATCCACACTGTTGGCATTTCGGCTTCCTGGCGATGCATACATATCTACCATGAAGGATCAACCAGTGGTGGGCAATATTCAATAGATCTTCGGGAATGTGTTTCACCAATTGTTTTTCGGTTTCTAAAGGGGTTTTAGAATTTGTTGTCAGACCTATTCTCGCTGATACACGGTGAACATGTGTGTCCACTGCCATAGCAGGTATATTAAATGCTACTGAAGCAATAACATTTGCAGTTTTCCTACCAACCCCCGGTATTTTTTGCAAATCATCAATATTATCAGGTATCTCTCCTCCAAATTTCTCCATGATGGTTTTTGCACCTGTCACAAGGTGCTTTGCTTTATTATTTGGATAGGAACAGGATTTAATAAGTTCAAATACTGCATCTTGATTCGAAGCTGCCAAGGCCTCAAGGGTAGGGAAGTGTTCGTAAAATTTTGGAGTAATAATATTAACCCTCTTATCAGTGCACTGGGCAGAAAGAACAACTGCTACAAGTAATTCGTAAGTATTGGTGTAAGATAGCTCAGTCTCGGCAATAGGACGGTTTTCCTGGAACCAGGCTATAACCTTTTCGTAGCGTTCTTTCTTTTGCATCTTTCTCGTTACTCGTTATTCGTTACTCGTTATTCGGTTACTCGTTATTCGTTACTCGTTATTCGGTTACTCGTTATTCGTTACTCGGTTATTCGGTTACTCGTTATTCGTTACTCGGTTATCCCGTTACTCGTTAAAGAGAAGAGGAAGTTAGAAATTAATCTAATCATCCCCTTCATAATAAACCTATAAACTAACTAAATTTAATTTTGCTCTGAGAATTCTGACAAATGGTTTATTCCTGGATTCCCATAAAATAGCCGGGGCCTAAAAACACTTTTTCAAACAAGTCGCCGTTGGATGCATCTATCATGCTGCCAGGATTTTGACTTGATGTCAGGACTGAGTTTCCGCTTTCATTACGGTAGCCTGTAAGGACAACAGTTGACATATTCTCTCCATCAAGGCTTACAGAATAGTTGTGAAAATCAGGAGCATTAATATCAAAAGCATCCACAAAATCGGTTCCTACGAGGTAGGAAATTCCTGTAAGAAATGTGGCTGTTTTTACTGAATCGGCAGGCATATCACCTATCATCCATTTATCTTCAACTTTACTTAGTGTAAATGCTGAATCACCGGGGAACTGGAAGCTAAGCTTGGTGAGATCATTCTGATTACCCCTGAATAAGGATTTATTCCTGAACCCGTTTACATCACGGTTGAATAACATACTTAGATAACCTTCAACAGAATAAACATCCTTTTCACCATTCAAACGTACATAGGTGCTTGCCTTACGACTATTCTGATCGTATGCAAATCTGCCAATGAATACATCACATAATACATCTTTGTCTCCATTAACAATCACTCTAACACCGGTTGTATCAGTAACATCAAAATCAGTCCACTTATCTTTGTTGTTGGCAACCAGACGGTCGGCCTTCAATTTGCCCAAATCATTGGCCATGTTACTTGCCATATCGCCGTCTGCAGAATATTCCTGTTCTGCAAAAGAGATTCTCCAATCATCACCGTTTCTGATCAGTTTCATCTCCTCAAATTTGTTCTCTTTTGTGAAAATGCTCAGACTTTTAACGTCATCAGCTGAAAATGACAGAAGCTCCGATTTAAATGTTCTTTCACCTTTTTTAGATTTAATGATCTGGTTAACTACCACAGCAGCTAGCAAGATCAATAAAATATAAATTAGCAGTTTGTTTGTTTTCTTTTTAGACATATCCTTCCTCCATTCTTTTCATTCTCACATTCCTGTTAAATTGAATTCTGAAAATACCATAAATGATTACCAGTAATAGTGGTAATAAGAAGTTCAGGTACTTCAAAAATGTCTTTTTACCATCTTCAAGTTCATCCAGGGGACGAGAAGTAACACCTTTTGTTCTAAGTTCAATAAGTCCAGTGTCATCAGAAAGATAATCGATAGAGTTTACCATCAGGCTAATATTATCAGCACCTTGATTTCTGGACTGCTGTCCTTCTCCATTTACCGCAAAATCACCATCTGCAAATACAATCATTCTTGATGGATTATTTCCTGATATTTTACCTTCAATTAATCCACCTACAGTTAGTTTTTCCATCGGGAAATCACTTTCGGCCCACTGCCTGCTCACGTCAAAGTATACTGGAGAGGGTTGTGTTCCGGATTTATCTGAAGTCCAAACTAATGGTGTAAATGTTTTTGTAGTGTCGCCGGCATAATTAAGGTTACTTACGAATGGCATAATAACTGTTTCTAAACCACTTGTAATAGGATGATCAGCAAATCCCGACATTATTGGTATATAATAGAAGGGAACCTGGGTGGTGTAATTGAACATTCCTTGTTGCTGACGAACAGATATTTTTGCACAGCGGGCATCTACAACAAAATTATTCTCAATGATAAGGCCTTTGCTGGTTAACCAGGTCTCAAGCCCTGTAGATACCGAACTTCCTCTTGCCGTACTAAGGTCACCTTCAACTCTGTTTAAAGCCAAAAAGATATTTCCTCCCTTGCTTAGAAAATTATCCAACTGAGCCATATGGCTGGCTGGAAAGGAATCTTTTGGTGCAACTACAGCAATAGTTCTGTACTTACTTAGTGCATCAAGAGAATCGCTTAGCTCGAATGGCTCCACTTCATACAGGATTACTAACTGAGCCAAGGCTTGGGGATAAGATTGAATGCTCGGTTCACCATGTCCCTGAAGCAAGCCAATCACAGGCTTGTTAACTACTGAAATCTTCTTAATGGTGGAAGATAACGCATATTCCATGGCAGCACCTGGCTGCATGAATGGAATGACTTCTGATGATTCTCCAATTGAGACTACTGCTCCGAGGTATACTTTTTGCTGTTTTGCCTGGTCTTTTTCTCTAACCGTTGCAATTACAGGTTGTATCCCTGCAGCCATAGCCTGCTGTTCCTCAACTTCTCCTGCACTCGGATCGATAAACTCATATACTACCATTCCTTTTGACAGGTTGGAGTATTCAATCAGCATCTCTTTGAAGTCTCTTTTGGTTTTGGTCATCTGAGCGGGTACATCCTTACTGAAATATGCTGAAACCGTTACCGGTTCATCAAGATTCTTAAGAATATCTTTAGTGGCATCGCTTAGAGTGTATCTCTTATCAGCTGTAAAGTCCAGACGGAAAAAGAAATTGTCTGACAAAACATTTACCAGTATTAAAATGCCGATAAGGATTAATAGATATGATGTTGTTTTTTTCATAATAGTCCTGGGTTTATGCATTAAAACTTTCTGCGGGTTAATGAATACTCAGCTCCCAGCAGTCCTAGTGCCATTATTGAAAAGAAATAAATCAGGTCTTTGGAGTCGATCACTCCCCTGGATATAGACTCAAAATGAGTGCTTAAACTCAGGTAGTTAAGAACATTGCCAAGGAGTCCGGAAGTATTGCCTGCAAGAATGCCGAAAATTATATGAAAGAATATTCCAATCAGCAGCGCAAGTAAAAAACCAACGATTTGATTTTTTGAAATCGAGCTTGCGAATAAGCCAATTCCTATATAAGCACCCGACATTAATAAAAGTCCAAGATAACCTGCCCACACCGATCCATGATCGATATCCCCAATAGAAGCAACGGTGATATAGTAGGGTAGGGTAAAGGCAAGCGCAATAGCTATTAACATCCAGCTGGATAAAAATTTACCCACCACAACATGCCAATCGGATATTGGCTTGGTTAATAGTAATTCGATAGTCCCGGAACGGGTTTCTTCGGCCAACAGTCCCATTGTAAGACCGGGTATAAAGAAGAATAGTGTCCAATATGCAATTCCAAAGAAGGATTGAAGGCTGGCCTGACCAACCATAAAGACATCCGATCCGGATAACCAGGTGAAGAATCCACTGAATCCCAGGAATGCAATTAATAAAATGTATGCCATTAGTGAATTAAAGAACGACCTTAACTCTCTCTTGGCAATTATCCATATCTGTCTCATGCTTAAAGTTTTTAAGGTAATTACTAATTCATTGTTAATTCATGGAAGATGTCTTCCAATTTAGTTTCTACAGGTGTCATTTCAGTCAGAGGCCATCCCTTTTCCATGCACAAGGCAAAAATTGCCCTTCTCGACGATTCATCAGGTCTGCTTTGAACCTCAAACCTATTATTGTCACCTTTTATATCAACTAACTCAACTGACCCAAGGCCCTTCAGAGCCTCAAATACTTCATTGGATTCTGCATCCTCAATAGTCAAAACAAGTAGCTCCTGACCTTTAGCCTGCTTTCTTAAATCATCAGCAGATCCATCAGCAACAATTTTACCTTTGTTAATTATAAGAATACGATCACAGGTTGCCTCTACTTCTGCCAGAATGTGAGAACTAAGAATAACAGTTTTCTCCCGCCCAATCGTTTTGATCAGCTCCCTGATCTCAATAATCTGGTTTGGGTCAAGTCCTGAGGTAGGCTCATCCAATATCAATACATCAGGATCATGGATTAGAGCTTGTGCAAGTCCTACTCTCTGCTTGTATCCTTTTGACAGCTCATTGATCTTCTTATGCTTTTCTCCTTCAAGGCCGCATATACTCACCATCTCCAATAATCTGTCTTTGATTTTGGATTTGTGTATACCTTGAATTTCTGCTACGAATTTAAGATAATCAATAACCGGCATTTCCTCGTAAAGCGGGTTTTGCTCAGGTAGATAGCCAATGTGTTTTCTAACTTCGTCTGCTTGTTCAGCCACGCTATACTCTCCTACATGGATAACTCCACTAGTAGGATTTAAATATGATGTTATAGCTTTCATCGTAGTAGTTTTGCCGGCACCATTAGGCCCCAGAAAACCAAGAACTTCTCCAGTCCTCACTTTGAAAGAAATATCATCAACAGCGTGCTGTGAAC
>CAYXQX010000284.1:0-5512 GCA_964467485.1 uncultured Porphyromonadaceae bacterium
AATTCAAAGCAAGAGCCTCTTGCTCATCATCCGGCTGCACGGGAGTGTGCATCTTCGTGAAAAACCTGTCAAGTAATGTTTTGGGTACCGATCGGGTAAAAAATGAGATCAGGAACAATAAAATAAATGGGAATACACCATCAAAAAGAAACCTTATTGCAACTAACTGAGCCTTAGCCCAGTGAGAAAAGTCAATTCCGAACCAGCTAAGTACCCATATCTCTGCATGGAACCGTCCTGAACCAATTTTTGCCGAGCTCAAATCTTCAGCATCCTCTCTTATAATCTGATCAAAGAAGATTCCAACAGGCTGAACAGTGTGCGGCTTTTCAATAATATCCCCAACCTTAAGAGCCAAGCCTGCCTCAACATCTTCAGTAAGTGCCTCAGTTTCCACGATCACATCCCTGGCTACAGTTTCAATTAACATTTTCTCGTTTCGATTAATTGAATCTATAGATGGGAACATATTGGGTATGATAGCATATATTGCCAGACAAATAAATACCTGGATAATTACTGCCCATTTTGTTAAGCGTCTCCAATAAAATCCCAGCCAAATTGACGCTCCGAATATCGCAGGCAGGGAAATTATATACTTGAATAATTCTAAAAGATCATCTACCAACAGGGCAACTCCGATCCCCCCCAGCAAAGTAAGACCAATGATAATTCTTCCAATAAACAGGTAGTGGGCTTCTGATTTATCGGGAGCCAGAGGTTTGTAAATATTTCTTATAAAAAGAGCAGCATAGGACACTGAGCTTGCGTCAAGAGTGGACATGTTGGCTGCCAATATACCAATGAGCATCAGACCAATTGCTCCGGGAACCAGCAGATCATTTGACATGAATCCCCAGATCAAATCAGGATCATGAAGCTGACCTGAATAAATAGCAATAGCCAGCAAGCCTGCGAGAGCCCAGAAAATCATAATTATTCTCTTGGTAAACATCCCTCCAATCATTCCCATCCTTGCCGTGTTCTCGTTGGTTGCCGATCCTGCTGTTTGCATCCCTGTAGCTACTGCAACAATGGAAATAAGATTGGCCAAAGCCATTGCAGCAATAGTGTACCAGGCATACTCACTCATAATTCCTGATCCAAACAGTTCAAACTTGTAGTCTGGCACAGTAGCATGCAGCCCCGCAAAACCTCCTACCTTGATAAGCCCAACAGGGATTAATATAAGTGAGAATATGATAATTAAAATCCCTTGAATAGCATCGGTAATTGCTGCGGCTCTAAAACCGCCCATCATGGTATAGGCTCCAACAATCAAAGCATAGAAAAGGTAAAACCATATCTGATTAACGTAAGAGAAAAAAGAACGAAGCTCACCCTTTTTGTTTTTTTCATTCAGGACATCTAATCTCTCCTGCTGAGCCGGGTTGAGGCCTTCGTCAATACTACTCTCAAGGTATTTAAACTCTTTGAAATCAGCAATACTCTGTTTCTCCTCAGGAGTGCAAACCTCAATGGCCTTGGGGGTCATGGCCATCATGGTTTTTGCCGCAACCATATAACCTACTCCTCCACCCAAAAGAGAAAGTAGAAGAAAAAATATGGCATAGCTGGCCCCCAGGAACTTACTGTTGAAACGCTCAGTAAAATAGTCCCCTATTGTGGTTAGTCTTACACGACGAAAAAGAAAAGTAGTGAACCAGTAAAATGGAGTAAGGAAAAGAACCAGGAACTGAATCCACATACCTCCTATTCCCTGGCGGTAGATTTCCCTGGATACAGCAACGGCCTGATCTGCATTGGTTGAGCATCCAAAATTGAGAAAGAATTGATAGAATTTCCCTAGCTTTCTGCCTGCGAGAAAAAAGTCATCTGTGTTTTTAGTCTTTTCTTTAGCACGAAAACCAAGCCATAGGATAAGGAGAATAAATAGAATAATTAAGATAAAATCCAGAGGGTGGAGACCTATAATTTGCATGTCAGAATTTATGGTTTAGTCCAAAATAAAAAAGGCGACCATAAATTTACAAATGTTCTTTAATAAAGTAAGGAATCAGAGCTAAGTTTAATCAAATTAAAATATCCTTTTTCTTATAAAACAGGTAGCTCAATAAGATCAATGCTACTGAGGCTGCAGCCATAACTCCCGGCCTCCACCATTCCATATTATAATCCTCAGGCATAACATTGACATTCATGTACTTATATGGCGTCAAGTACAGAAGGAACTGTGCTTTATCAGTTATCCTGATGATCATGTCAAACATGAACATGAACATTACAATCCCAATCGCCGGGCCAATAATAGCTTTTGCCCTCTTCATCAATACGGTAATGAAAAACCCCAACACCCCAAAGAAAATACAAATGAATAAGCCATAGGTATGAAGAATAGATATCTGGACAAAAGTTTCCTTAAATCCGGATATAAAGCCGGTCCACAATACTCCATTCAACCAAACAGTCAGGTTTAGAAGGAATATAAAGAAAATGAGAACAGATAGTTTACTGCTAATAACTTCTTTCCTGCTTATTGGTTTTGCCAATAAAAATTCAGCCGTCTTGTTTTGTTCTTCCCGTGATAGAATACTAACGCCCAGGAATATAGAATACGCTCCGGCCATCAGAGGAATATAATATCCAAAATAAGTAGAATAGAAACCTAAAACATGGTTCCATTGCCCATCACTAAAATTAATTGCCTTCATTATTGCAGGAGACATGCTTGAATATAAACTGGCTATATCCATCATGCTTTCCTTCATGACAGAATACATTGAAAGAGTAATACAGAAGAATCCTGTTAGAGAAAGTGTTACAATTAGAAATATCTTTGTATCTCTTTTCAGCTCGGTTTTAATCAGGTTATAATTCATTACTGCCCTCCCCGTTTTTGTTTTCATAATAATGCATAAACACTTCTTCGAGGTCGGGCTCTTCAATATTTATCCTTCCGAGCGGTAGCTCTGCCAATTCGTGTAACAACTTAGATGAATCGCCATTAAAAAGAAAGGTCAAGCCATCCAATGTCCTGTTCAGATTAATTATACCCGGAGTTCTCAGGACAATTCCCTTTTCATTTGATGTAAGATGCAGACTAACCCTCGACAGTTGGGTGCTTTTCAGGTGGGCAATATCATCTTCCCTCACAATTTTTCCTTCCTTAATAATTGCAACCCTATGACACAATCTCTCAACCTCGCTCAGTATATGGGAAGAAAAAAACACCGTTGTACCCTTTTTGTTCTCTTCAGAAATAATGCGAAAAAATCTGCTTTGCATTAAGGGATCCAGCCCACTCGTTGGCTCGTCCAGTATCAGTAGACGAGGTCTGTGCAATAATGCCTGCACAACGGCCACCTTCTTTTTGTTACCCATCGACAACTCTTCAAACTTCTTATCCATGTCGATCTCAAGCTCCTCCACCAGGTTTTTGAAATGCCCATTCAAACTAACCTTATAATACCTTGCCGAATACTCCAACAACTCCCTAACTACCATGTAATTATAATAGTTGACTTCTGATGGCACAAATCCCACCATCTGCTTGATCTTCTTATCCTCTCTAACTATATCATGACCAAAAATACTGGCACTGCCCGAACTAGGGAAAAGGAGACTCAGGAAAAGCCTGATAGTAGTGGACTTACCTGCACCATTTGGGCCAATAAATCCGTAGGTTTCACCTTCATCCACTGAAAAATTCAGATCAATAACCCCTCGTGATTTACCATAGTATTTGGTAAGAGATTTAGTTGTAATTGCGTTCATAGTCTGTTAATTAACTACCTTAATAAAAATGAAAGCACGGATAAAATTCTTCCAGACAATGGGAATATATCCTATTTTATTCACCAGTAAACTTAATAAAAAAGGCCGATCCCAAGACCGGCTTTTAACGAACCATGAAGGTATGGGGATTTATCCCCACGCTACTATGAAAAAATCTAATCCATCTTAATTCTGATACCGACTGACAGGCCCGGGTAGATAGTTACTTCTGTCCGGTTCCTTGCTTTTGTGTACATAGCCCATTTATCAATGGGTGCTTCGGTATAGGGTACTCCATCCTTGTTAACATTTGCAAGCCAAACATTAAGAGCAGGACCTGCATAAACGGAGAATCTGGAATTCAGATTATAGCTTAGAGTTGCACTGGCCCGATTCAATAGGTTTATATCTCCTGAATACCACGCATCTTCATTTAGATGATAACTAATAGCCTCCAGGCTGAGATCCATCCTCTTAGCTACAGGTAATTGAGATCCAATTCCGTATCCCCATCCCCAAAGCAAGCGGTCGCCTCGTATGGATGCCCCAATAGAAATGATGTTATAAAACCGCTTAACACCGGTCTTGATACTCATAGTTCCTAAAAGACTTTCGTTACCTCCAATTTCAAGCGCCAGATAGCCATTCTTTACAAAGCTTAAAAACCCAATAGGCATACCACTTTCAACAGAATCAGCATAATTAAAAACCCCAAGCTGAACACCACTCAGCTTTTTAGTGTAATTAAAAAACCCTGAGGCCTGCATTCCTTTCGTTCTGCCGGTAGTAATATTTGTGAAACCTGATGCTTGAACACCTGTATGGTCACCAACAGTCATGTTAGCAAATCCCGCACCTTGAACTCCCTTCATATCACCAACGGTAACATTGGTAAAGCCTGCCGCCTGCATGCCGCTTGTTTTGTCAGTACTCAGGTTCGCAAATCCACTGAACTGTCCAAAAGAAACCCCATCAGCATAATTGGCAAATCCTGAAGCTTGAAATCCATCTACATAGTCAATAGCAACATTGGAAAATCCTGCGGCCTGAAAGCCTTTTACCCATTTCTGATTATAATTCCAGAATCCGGCAATTTCTGCCCCCTCTGCCCCTCCAAAAGTATTGTTGCAAAATCCTGCAAACTGTACGCCTTTCATATCACCCTTCAAAGCGTTAGCAAATCCGGCAAATTCTATTCCATTCAATCCACCTGAAAATCCTGCGAATATATTCACGGAAAGATTATTAGTCGTATTCCATGATTCCAATCCGTTGGTACCCAAAGGTGTAATAAAACTAAGATGGAAAGGAGCGGTTCTTGTTGAGTCACCGGAATCAGCCAAAACTGATTGTGACACGATAATTAGAGCTGTTAAAAATAATATTCTCGTTTTCATAATTATTTGATCTAAAGGTTTATTGGTCGTGTCTGACATTACCACTACCCGAAATATGTGAATCAACTTGAGGGTTCCCGCGATAGTAAACACTGCCGCTACCTGAGATAGATACATCAAGAGCCTCTTCAACATTAACTCTTGTATTTCCAGAACCGGAAACACTAATATCCGCACGATTGGTCATCATGTCATAAGCATGAATGCCACCTGAACCGGAAATAGAGCAGTCGAGAAAATCAGTAAAGCCAGTCAGATAAATATCTCCAAACCCTGATATTTTCAGGAATAATTCACTGCTTTCCGTTTCAAGATCGACTTTACCGGACCCTGAAATTGTAACATCAAGTTTATTAATGTCGGTGAATGGAGTTTCACCA
>CAYXQX010000285.1:0-5511 GCA_964467485.1 uncultured Porphyromonadaceae bacterium
ATCTCAATATTGAACTTGATCTAGAAATAACGATCAGTGATTTTGTTCCGTTTTAGCTAAAATTATTAACGCCATTTGTTCTTTACTTTCTCCGTTTTAGCTCAATACTGCAAAACGCCTATAAATATAGCATCCCCCTCCCCCATTGATACTCAATTGTTGATAAATGTTTTGTGGGTGGGCGGATTGGACTCGAATGCACTGGGACAAATTTTCATGATCTGGACGAAATGCATACTGACCTAAACGGATGATGTTGATCTAAATTCGAAGCTTAAGGCCTGGGAGAACTTCTATAATTATGCTAGGCCCATATATCCCATAGCGAGAAAATACCTTATGAAGTTATGAGGTCTCTAATAACGTAGATAGAATATCTCCGGCAGGGTGTGGTTTATTACACATTCCCCCATATTCTCTACGCCAGCGGTAGTAGGTTTGCTCGCTGATTTCCAGGGGTTTGCAGGCTAGTCCTACAGTTTTTCCCTGGCTTAGGCAGACCTCAGCCTCACTCAATTTGGTGATGATCTGCTCTGATGAATAGCGTCTGCGTTTTGCCCTCTGTTCTTCCCTTTTTCAGTACTTACTGTCCAGTATATATAACTGGGGCAGGTCACTTTTTATTGGGTCTATTATCGGAATTAAAAAACATTATGCTTGTCAGGATGCAAAAAAATCTCTTTCCAGCATACCACAAAGACAATGATAAATGGCGATATGCTCCTCCTGAACCAGATCAACTCGTTTTGCAGGAGCATGAACAGAAATATCAGAAACTCCTGACAATCTACTTTCACTCTCACCAGTTAATAAGATTGTGGTTAACCCATTCACATTTGCAGTTAGTACTGCATAATATATATTTTTTGCCTCACCGCTAGTGCTTATACCGAGTAAAACATCCCCAGGCCTTGCCAAAGCATTCAATTCTTGAGCAATGCCAAGTCCTCTTCCTTCAAAATCATTATCTACCGCGCTACTTAAGGATGGATTAATCCCTAAAACCATAGATCGAAAACCATTTTCGATATTATCCGCTAAATACTCGCCATCCGGCTCTTTAAGAAAGCGTGCTTTCTCAATTGTTGATAGTGGTCGAGAAAGTGCAAAAGATTTCAATAACTCACCAGAAATATGGAGCGCATCTGACATGCTTCCTCCATTTCCACATAGAAATAACATTCCTCCCCGCTCAAAACACTCCGCAATAGTTATATAAGCCTTACAGAGAGAAGCAGAAACAACTTTAAGATACGGTCTCTTTATTAATAATTCATCGAGTGTTTCTTTCGCCTGGGTTGATCGGTTTTCAACTAATTTTACATAATCTAGCTCTTTTCCCTTTTGGTTATCACTTTCGGGCTTTTTTATACCCGGATATTCATCGAGTTTTTCACAAATTGAATGATATAGATAAGGCACTGTTTGTAAATGGTTTCCTTGAATATGAAAACCTTGTCCCCCCATAGAAACTGGTCTGTTAATGATATTCTTACGAGGACGATAATAATATTCGGGTTTGTCTTTGCCAACAGAAGTATGATAATTTCCTGCTAACGGAAATAAATCAAAATTTGCTGTAGTAAAACCTTGAACAGGATAACCAAGATTTCGAGTAATCGAAATTGCTTTTAAAAATACTTCTGCACCAGTAACCGCTGATCCAAAATTCAAAAATACACCATTTTCTAATTTGGAAACAGAAGCACAAAAAACCTTAAAATCCTGACCTGTAGCATTACCTAGTATTCCAAAATCGCAATCTGGATGTTGATGGACAATATCTGCACCAATAGTGGCATGTATTGTTATTGGAACACCTAACCTAAAAGCATTGTAAAGGACACTGTGTTCACGATACGGTAGTCTTTCCTGAGCGATATAACTGCCCAAGGATTCGCCATAACCCATGCCGCGCTGCGCCCCCAACCGAAGCGCCTTGTGAGTGTGAAAACCAGTTTCTTGTGCCATCCCGAATGTGCCGTCTTCTATGCTGGTTGCTACATCTTCACTGGTTTCACCAATCAATGCCAATTCTAAATCATGAATGGCTACAGCACCATTTCCGGCAATATGGGTGATCAGTCCTTTGTACAACAAATCAATTATCAAAGGTCCCAAACCACATTTAATAACATGTCCGCCCATCATCCAGATTACTTGCGAACCACTATTACGCGCTTTCAGAATATATTCAATAACTTGATCAAGTTCATCATTTTCAAAATGCTGTACTGGATCTTCTGGTTTAACTAAATCTGTCAATTTCACCAGATTATGTCGTTTGTGGATAGGATACGTTTTTACTTTTCTTAGATCAATAGAATAATATGGCACTAAAATATTCCTTTTACAACTAACATTATTAGTAGCTTGTCGGAGAGAGCATGTTATTTATCATCAAAAAGGGGCCACTCTGATCCGCTTTTCGGTTAGAAATTTGGAGAATCGTCCCACTTGAGCTCGAAATTTAGCCGCAAACTGGAAAGATGCGTTGCTCTCCGATAGACTGCCAGATGCTAAGTTATATTTATAATCCAGCTTTGTACTAAATATTCCTGATGACCTATCAAACATATAACATGATTAATTCCAGTACTAGATCGGTAACCAACACGAAAACCAGAAAAATATTTTCCTTAATTGTTGATATATTCATCATTATTGGAAAGCAATGCTGCCCCTAGCAAAGTTTCCTGTCCGTTGAGTTCAGAAAATACAAGCCGATAACGATCTTTAAATATATAATGGACTTGTTCTTCGAGTACAGGTTCGAGGATTTCCAAAATAACATCCTTGGCATGTGCGATTCCACCACCAAGCATTACAATTTCAGGGTCCAGTAAACATATAGAATTGGCTATCGGTATAGCCAGATTGGTAAATGCCCTTTTTATGATAGCTTTTGCAGATGGATCATTTTTTCTATAGGCATCTATGACCAATTTGGCATCTATGTTATCCTCAAGTCCGTTACTTAACTGCCAAAGAAGACTATCCCGTGTTGTGGTATGCAAAGCCGCTTTACCGTCGCGTGCAATTGCCCAACCAGAGCATAAGCTTTCAATACAACCATTCCTACCACAGACACATTTTGGTCCGTCTGGGATGACTGTTGTATGACCAAATTCACCCGCCAGGCCTTCTCCCCGGTAAAGATATTTATTTAAGATCAAACCAGCCCCAACCCCGGTACTGATCTGAATATAAATAAAGTTTTTTGCACGCTCTCCAGAACCGAAATACCATTCACCTAATGCTGCAGCATTAACATCATTGTCCATATAAGTTGGAAGATTAAATATATTTGATATTATTTCAGTAAGAACCAAACCATCCCAGCCTTCCACATGATGGGAGTGTAGAACAGTGGTCTGGCTTTTATCAACCAGCCCGCCAAAACTTATTCCAATTCGTTTAATTTGATCAGTCAGCTCAGACTGTTCTAATACTTCTTTTCCGATTTCTACCATTGTATTGATTGTTGCTCCAGCTCCTTGTAAAGCAGGCGTTTTTTTTCTGGCAATCGAAATAATGTTTCCTGTGCAAATATTTATAACAGCGGCAGCCAGTTTTGTCCCTCCAAAATCCATAGATAGCACGTAATCTGATTTAATATTTTGTTGCATACTATTTTAATTATCCTCAATTATATTAAATGTAATTTATTGATGCCCACCGTAAGTGTAGTAATTGATTATTAATGGAATATCAAATATTTGATTGAGATTTTGTATATTCACTATATATTTTAAATCTTTCAACAATCTCCTTTCGACTAGCAGTTCCTGTAGTACCTATCTGTTGTATCACAATTGAGGCAGTAATATTTCCAATTATCGCTGCTTCCTCAAGACTTGCACCAGCACAAAGTGATGTACCCATACTCGCCAGAAAACTATCCCCAGCACCAACTACGTCAATTGGTTTTTTAGCAGATGCCGTTGGGATTTTTATTATAGGTTCATTGGGGCCATTAAAAACGATGCTGTCGCTCTTGCCTCTCGTAATGACAATCGGTCCTCGATTTTTCCTATAAATATTCAGGCAGCACTCATAAATATCTCTTTGATCTTCCAGGGTTGATTTACCAATAATCCCTGCAACATTCATCGCTTCGTGTAGGTTTATTTTTAGAATAACATCCTGAAATAATCCGGCACGTTTACGTGAATCAACAATAAAATACTTGCTGGGATTTGCCTGTGCTAACTTTATAACTTCCTCTCGCACTCTGTCTGTGATTGTTCCACAATTGGCATCTTGAATTTGATCCAAGACGAGTACACACTGCACGCTAGGTAATATCTTATACAGTTGTTCAATAATTTTCTGCTCTATACCCACTGGTAGAGGGAAACGATTTTCTATATCTAATCGGTTTATTTCATGCTCCATACCATCTATTTCACGCATTATTGGCTTATTATATGTTGAGGTGTAAATCTCGGGACATTTAATTAGAGATTGAACGTCAACATGGATATTTTTTAAACATTTCCGCAAATCATACCCATTTCCATCTTCCCCCGTAACTCCCAATGCAATTACGTTTATATCAAGACTGCGTAAATTTGCAGCTACTGAACCAGCAGCCCCAGGCGTTTTACGTAAACTGGTAACCTGGTAAGCTTCTAAATCAGTTTCTAATGATTTTATACTCAATTTTCTATCTATGGTCATGTAACTATCAAGAAAGAAATCGCCAATGACAAGAATATTAGCTTCATTATAATGGTCTAGGATGTTCATCAATCGAGTTATGTTCATAGAAATTTTATTTATGCGCTCTCAAATTTATTCTCTAAAATATATTACATTGGACTTAGAAGTATGAAAATCGTCATACTGAATTTTATATTTTTCAAAATATTTTATAAACTGATTTAGTCGTTTTCTATACCAAAAATTGTTTCATTAAACATTTTACGCTTCAAGCTTTTTTGACTTAATAAAAACATGAATCAATTATCTATAAACAGGTATTTCGTCAGTTTCTTTTGATCACGAAAATCAGGAATAATCAGGTCGGCTCCGGCAAAAATCAGCCTAGCGCGTTTAAATTCGTCAATCCCATGACAAGTGGTTTCGTTGGAAGCAACGCCAACAGCAATACCTCCAACAGATTTAGAGTTCTCAATCTCAACAAATCCGTCTCCAAAGACAACGAATTCACTGCCCTTAAGATTATTTTCCTTAATAATTTTATCGATGATCATTTTCTTTGAGAAGCTTCTATAATTATCAAGGGCGCCATAAATTTCTACAAAATAATCATTTATACCTAATAAACAAGCCTCTTCGACTACATAGGGTTTATCCGTTCCTGAAAAAAGATAACAATAAACGCCTCTAGCTTGAAGCGAATCGAGCATATCATAAGATCCGGCAACCATTATATTAAAAGGCTTTATATCTTTTCGTTCTAAGCGATCAATTCGATCTTGAATATGGATATTCAAACGATCATTATAGATTTTTTTATATACCATAGGTGATAAAGGTTTACTG
>CAYXQX010000286.1:0-5510 GCA_964467485.1 uncultured Porphyromonadaceae bacterium
AGAATATCAATCCCTTATGGGCGAGCCATTAATCCAATAACCGGCACAAACTGGGAAGGAGTAGGCGTAATACCGGATATTGAAGTTTCAGCAGAAAAAGCATTGGAAATAGCAATGAAAAATGCAAAAACTGCTGCTGAGAAATATTATACGACAAAAAAGAATATACTGATTTCACATTATGACAAATGTGCCAGTGATTTGGGAAAAGCTGATAAACTATTTATGGTTGGCAAAATAGAAGAAGCTGAAAAAACTGTTGTATCAAGTATATTGAAGGCAATTGATAATGATGTATATAACCAGACCTCAATAAACCAACTTGCTTATGATTATCTTAATCAGGACAATAAGCTGATGGCAATAGCACTTTTCAAGGCAAACGTAGAAGCATATCCTGGGGCAGTAGATGTATATGACAGTCTGGGTGAAGCATATCTGGAAAATGGGAACGAGCAATTAGCTATTAATAATTATAAAAAGGCCTTAGAAATTGATCCTAACTATGCAACCGCATTACGAGCCCTGGAAAAAATTAACAAATAATAAACAATTCAAAATGAAATTAACGGTATTTATATTAGCCAGTATTTTAGTATTCTCTACTTGCAATGCTCCTGAATCTGTACAATTGAATAGTGTTGAGAATGAAATAATCGCTAATAAAATAGACAGCTTCATGTCCCATTGCTATGAGGCGGGCCTTTTTAATGGCTGTGCTCTTGTAGCTAAAGGCAATGATATAGTGTATAGAGAAGCATTTGGCTATTCTGATATTTTCACAGGTGAGCCAATGAATATTGAATCAAAATTTGATATAGGGTCTCTTACTAAGTCTTTTACTGCCACGGCAGTTATGATTCTGCAGGAGAAAGGGGAATTATCCTATGAAGACAAATTATCTGCTTTCTTCCCGGAATTCCCGGACTACGCTAAACAAATTACTCTACATCATCTCCTGGTTCACCAGTCAGGCATTAAAGACTTTCACAATGATCTTGCCCTGATATCAGAAAATCTTAGCGACGAAATAATACTTAAACGATTGGTAACTGAGGAATTGTGGTTCGACCCCGGTACAAGATCTATGTATTCCAATAGTGGATATTTTCTCCTGGCAAGAATAATAGAGAAAATTTCCGGTATGTCATTTGGCAATTTCCTGAATCAAAACATCTTTCGTCCGCTTAAAATGAAAAATACTTTAATAAATGATGGAGAAAATGTAATAATTTCCAACAAAGCCATAGGTAAACACTTTGCGGAATCACAAGATATTCATCAATATATCACAGGTCCATCAGGAATTTTCATTACTGTGGATGATCTGTATAAATGGCACCTCCATCTTTGCGCGCCTAAAATAGTATCCCGGGAGTCGATTAACAAATCGTTTACAGCCTCAAAACTAGTTGATGGAAATGAGACGAAATATGGATATGGTTGGAAGGTAAACCCAGGGCAGAGCGACACAATAATTGAACATGGTGGGGGTTCATTTGCAGGCTACATGTCCTACTTCATTCACCCAATATCATGCGACCATACCATTGTTCTCCTATACAATTACTTTCTTCCAGAGAATTTCGAACTTGTTCTCAAAGGAATAAGCAAGATTATTGAAGGTGAGATTCCTATGGCTAAAAAGACCCCGGCAATCCATAAACTTAATAAACACATTATTGATAATGGGGTAGTAAATCTGGATGAATTCTACTCAAAAATAAATGCAGATACCCTAAACTATATTCCATTTAGAGAACTGGATTTTATTCGATTGAGCAGCTTTTATAAAAGCAGAGATCAGCTGAATAAATCGGCTGCATTGCTAGCTGTCTATAAGGATGAATTTCCAAATTCTGTAATACTCTTTGAAGAGCTAATTGAAATTTATACAAAAACGAGATCTGATGAATTATTAAAGGCTGCTGAAAGTGAGAAACAAATTCTGGAACAGAAATTATCTCATATAGAACCTTTTGAAATCCAATTGCTCAATCCCAAAACTGAAGATTATGAAATGAATCTTAGAGTCCGTTCCGGACCTGGCAGCGACTATGATGGAATATCCGTCATTAAACCTGCTGAAGAATATACAGTAATAGGTAAATCAATGAATGGGGAATGGCTGAAACTTAAGAGAGAAGGTTGGTTATATTACCGCATTGGGCGTGTGTCAAAAGAGCAATTTAATGCCCTGCCCTTTGTTAGGCATAACAAATGAAAAACTACTAATAATAAAAAATAAATATCATGCTGAAATATTCATTTTTAATAATCTTATTATCAATAAGTTTTACCGGTTTCACGCAGGGCATATCAGAATTAACTGCTGAAGGAAATCTTGAAGAGGTTAAAAAGCTGGTAAAAGCAGACAAATCTCTGGTCAACAAGAAGGACAATGAAGGAGATATTCCACTATGCACCTCGATTTTGAGGCAATATAGCTCATTGTCCCTATTCTTCATCGAAAATGGAGCCGACCTCAATAATCAAAACATGGACGGCTACACGCCACTGCATTGGGCAGCTGTTCGTGGGGATGCTAAAATTGCACAAGCATTAATAAACAGCGGAGCAGAGATTGATATTAAAGACAAAGAGGGAGAAACCCCTTTACATATAGCCGGGACCAGAAGAAAAATTGATTTCGCAAAATGCCTTCTTAAAAATGGGGCTGCTTTGGAAATTGATAATAATTATAAACGAACTCCGCTTATTGTAGCGGCGCGGGAAACAGGGGGTATAGAAATGATTAAGGCACTTGTTGAGGGAGGTGCCAATGTAAATGCTACCGATTTTTTTGGTGATACGCCTTTAGGCTTGGCTGCCTGGAGAGGGTTTGAAGATATTGTCGATTATCTCCTTAACAAAGGGGCTCAGATTTCAACTGATGAAAAAGTATCCATTAAGCTAATGACATATGCTGCAGATAAAAGACTAGAGCAATTATACCAGGAGCTAATCAGAAAAGGTGGTGATGCTTTCCTTTCACAATTAAAAAATCAACCGGCCCTTCACTGGGCAGCTGCCGGAGGTTCTGTCGAAATTGTTGGAGATCTATTGAAAAGAAGCTTTAAAATTAATGAAACGGATGCATATCATTGGGCCCCATTGCACTATGCCGCTTATTCTGGCAGACTAAAGGCCGCTAAATTACTTTTAGATCAAGGTGCTGATATAAATGCTTTAACACCACTTGGAGAAACCCCACTCTACCTTGCAGGATTGGAGGGGAAAAATAATGTTATGGATTTACTAATAGGCAATGGCGCAAATCAAGAAGTTCCAGGCTCAACAAATATCGCAGGGGAGTATATGGGGCAGAAAAAACCGGGAAAGGTGCCCGAACTATTTGCTCCCGGGATAATATCAAGATTAAAAGGAGGACACAGTAATATAACCTTCTCTCCTGATGGAAAAGAGGCCTTCTGGACAGAGTGGATCTTGGCTGATGTTGGCTATTCACAGGGCTGTACAGTCTGGCATTCAAAAATTGAGAATGGGCTATGGACTATGCCTGAAAAGTTTTTATCAAATGGTGATACTCCATTTTTTTCTGCTGACGGCCAGAAAATATTCCTCCTTGCAACTTTTCCGTTGCCACCGGAAAACCAGAATTTAAAGGGTATATGGTATTATGAAAAAGATAAGAGTTCATTTACCGGACCGAAACACCTTGATTTCGATGTAAACGGGACAGGCTTATACTGGCAATTCTCTTTAGATAAAAATGAAAACATATACTTCAGTAGTGAAGGGTTGTGCAGATCAAAAAATAGTACCGGGAAGTATCTTGAGAAGGAAAAATTATCTGACATTTTCAATCCTGATTATCAAGGCGGAGCTCCTTATATTTCTCCTGATGAGGACTATATTATATTCAGTTCAAGGCTATTACCCGGCTCATTTGGAAGTATGGATTTGTACATTGGTTTTAAAAAATCAGATGGAACCTGGACTGATCCTATAAATATGGGGCCAAGTGTAAACTCGGCATCTCAAGAGCACCTTTCATTGGTCACTTCTGACGGCAAATACCTCTTCTTGCGCACCGAAAGGAATGGCGTTCATGGAGTATATTGGCTTGATGCCGGCATTATTGAGGAATTAAAATCAAAAACACTAAGATAAGATCATTTACTGCTATTACCTTAATTTTAACAGCTTTAACGCTCTTTTCATGTAACAAAGATGATGATAATGACAAAGTGGATCCAAACGCAGCTTTAATAGAAACACTGAATACCGAGCTGAGTCCAATGTCTATTTCACCGCTCTCATGAAGCGATAAGGAATTGCGTTTCATTGACCCTTTTGCAGACAAACCATTTATTGCTCTTGGTGAGGCTACACATGGAACTGCTGATTTCTTTATAGCTAAACACAGAATTTTCAAGTACCTGGTTGAGAATCACAATTTCAGAGTATTTGCATTTGAAGCTGATTTTGGAGAGTCTTTGTTTCTAAACGATGCTATCCAGGAAGGTCGGGTTGATGACCTTCGTGATTTGATGAAAGATAAAATGAGATTCTGGACCTGGAAAACTGAAGAGGTACTTGATTTACTTGAATGGATGTGCACCTATAACATGGATAAGCCTGATGAAGAAAAACTTCAATACATAGGTATCGATTGTCAGTATAATTCATACAACGTTGAGTAGGTAAAAAACTATCTTGAGAAGACTGGGCCCTCCTTCTTGAACTATGCTACAGAAATATTAGATAATGCCGGTCAGGCTACAGAGACACGTTTTGCTTCATTCACACAAGAAACATTCGATCCATATTTGGACAGTCTGGTCGCACTTCAGGATTCTATGAACATTATGATGGAGCAAAAACTGCTATTTGGGCTCATAATGGGCACATTGCAAGAGTTTCATTAGATGAGAATTATCGGGGTATGGGAAGTTATAGTATGAAAAAAATGTCAATAGTTACAGATCCTTTCTCCGGTTCATTAAATTCAATCATGTCGAAGGCAAATGAAGCAGTATTCTCAATAGATATGACCGCTCTGCAAAATCATGGTGAATGGCAAATAGCCTTTGAAAATGTAATACTGTCTCTTCTGATTTGTTATAGGGATTGCCGGGCAAAATTGAGACAGCGTGTCTCAGATTGAGACATTTCCTCCTTTCCATATTTAGATAATATGCTGTATCTCTGCATATTAAACTCCGTGGCACAGGTCTTGCTATAGGTGTAAATAATCCATAATATGGACAAACCTGTATCAAAAGCTCACAAAAAAAAGAGGTTGATCAAACAGCTAATGATCATTTTGCCTATGGTGATCATTCCGATTCTGGCTATTTTGTTAGCCAAAGCTCTTTTGACTCCCAGCATTAATATAGATCGGGTTTCATCTGCATTTGTTGATGAGGGCAGCCTCCAGATTACTGTTCAAGGCTCAGGTGTTGTAATCCCTAATTATGAGGAGGTGATAACTTCCCCCTTTCGCAGCAAAGTGCTGAAAATAACTAAAACACCGGGAGCCATGC
>CAYXQX010000287.1:0-5496 GCA_964467485.1 uncultured Porphyromonadaceae bacterium
CTTCTTTATCCTACTATTATTTTCTGCAGATGCCATCTGTGATACAAATCAGAAGCCCTCGAAATGGAAGGCTGGAGTTGCACGAATAGTGATTACACCGGAGCATTCCATGTGGATGGCGGGATACGCAGCCCGTGACCATCAATCAGAGGGGACTTTACATGATCTGTGGGCAAAAGCGCTGGCCATTGAAGATGCGGACGGAAAACAGGCAGTACTGATCACTACAGACTTACTTGGATTTCCCAAAGCTTTATCGGATCAAATCCGAAATCGACTTGAAACTGAGTTTAAGCTTTCAAGAGCCCAGATCATACTCAATAGTTCACACACACATTCCGGTCCTGTTCTAAAAGATGCTCTAACCGGTATCTATCCACTTGATCAGCATCAATTAAATACCATTGAACAATACTCCAACAAGCTGGCAGATCAGATTGTTGCTTTAGTAGGCAAAGCATTCCGCTCCATGGAACCGGCAGATATCTATGCTCAAAATGGTGTGACTAGATTTCAGGTAAACAGGCGGAATAATCATGAATCCACTTTAAGCACGCAAACAGAATTAAAAGGGCCGAACGATCATGCTGTTCCGGTAATAAAAGTAGTTGATAAGCATGGTGATTTAATGGCCGTGGCATTCGGATATGCCTGTCATTCAACTGTACTGAATGGTTATGAATGGTCCGGGGATTACCCGGGTTTTGCACAAATAGAGCTTGAAAAATCCCACCGGGGCACAACAGCACTGTTTTTTCAGGGTGCTGGTGCAGATCAAAATCCTCTTCCCCGTCGTTCTGTTGGACTGGCACGACAGTACGGAAAGGAACTGGCAGCTGCAGTCGAGAGAGTATTGGAAGAAGATATGCGGAAACTGTCGCCAAATCTTTCTACAAGCTATTCTGAAATTGACTTGCCTTTAAACCCACCACCATCAAAAGATGAACTGATTGAGATCTCTCAGAGGTCATCGGCTTATCAAAAAAAATGGGCTGAAAACATTATTGATAAAATTGAGAACGATGAATCCATCATTAGCTCTTATCCTTATCCTCTGCAGGTTTGGCATATTGGAGATCAGATTGTTGTTAATATGGGGGGCGAAGTAGTCGTAGAATATACAAACAAACTCAAACAGATTTTCGGCCAGGATATTTTTGTTATAGGCTACTCCAACGATGTAATGTCTTATATCCCCTCTACCACAATCCTTGAAGAAGGAGGCTACGAAGATCTGATATCACAAATGGTGTATGGATTACCTGGTACATGGAATCATGATATTGAATCCATGATCATTCAGGAAATTGTAAGATTATCTGAGCAGGCAGATATCCCACAATCTGAAAGCCTAAAGAACAAAGTAAGGAAGCTGACAGATAAAAATTATTCCCTTATTGCTAAGAAATACTTTTCAGGGTTTGACCTGGCACATGATACCTACAATGCCATATCTGCTGCCAGCGATGGAAAAATATACTATGTACTTTCTTCTGCAACCATTGATAAAGGGGGGCAGGTTTATACTTATGACCCAACTTTGGATAGTATCGAATTTCTGGCCGATCTGACTGAAATCTGCGGCGAAAAAGATATAAAAGCTATTTCTCAGGGAAAAAGCCACGTCAGGTTTTATGAAAAAGAGAATAAACTGTTTTTCGCAACACATGTGGGATATTATGAAATAATCGATGGCATGGAACGATTACCGGAAAACAGTCCGGATGGATATAAGCTCTATCCGGGTGGTCATATATTGTCATATGATCTTGAGAGTGGCACATTTGAGGACCTGGCCATTGCCCCCGAGGGGGAAGGAATTATTACCATGGAAATGGACAAGGAGCGTGGACAGATTTATGGAATCACCTGGCCAACAGGATATTTCATCCATTATGATGTCAACAGCGACCGATTGATAAATCTTGGGAAAATATCGGATAAGGGGGAAGCAGGAATGCCTGGGGATGACTATCGTGTTTTGTGTCGTTCCATGTTTATTGACCAGAAGAATGGGGGCGTTTATTACTCTACAGCGGAGGGAAATGTATTTACCTATCATCCCGACTCAGTATCAATTTCTAAAATTCATGGTGTGAGTCTGGATATTGATTATTTCGGGGAATATGACCCCACCGGGCCGGGAAGTATGGGATATAACTGGCGAAGCATTTTCTGGTATCCTCCTGAGCAGGTTGCATATGGAGTACACGGGAATTCCGGGTGGTTATTCCGGATTGATCCCAATAACCCGGGAATAGAATTGGTGGAACGAATTACTTCGGAGCCATCAAAAAAAAGCGGGATGTTTGATCAATTCAGCTATGGCTATTTGGGATTTCAGCTTGGTCCGGATGGTCGTACTATCTATTATCTCACAGGGGGACCCATATACATTGATGGACAACTTGTAAAAGGTAAGGAACATATTGCCATGGGTGCAGCAAAGGGTTTGGAGAATCTTCATCTGATAACCTTTAATATCCCAGAAAAAAAATATATCGATCATGGACCTATTTTTTATGAAGATGGAGGCAGACCAACCTATGTAAATTCCATTGCGGTGGGTCCATACGGAAATGTATATACTCTTGCCCGATTTGAACAGAATGGAAAAATAATTGAGGACCTGATTAAAATTCCAAATCCTTTTTCAGGAGAATAAGCTATATATCATATTTAATAATAATTTCTCCTATGAATATAGCAATGAGGCTGTCCGTATTTTAGAATATGGGGCGAAATGGAATCCCGCAATGAACAATGGACTTTCTCGTGAAGAAGAAATCCGCATTAAGATTCTTTTCAAGAAATAAACCGGATTCTTTCTATCTTTGGCCCTTTATGAAAAAACTTATTCTTTATTCACTTAGCCTTGTTTTATGTTTTCTAAACCTTTACAGCCAAGACAACATTCATTGGGAATCGATTGTTAGTGCTGAATTTCTCTGGAGATATACGCCGGGAGATGCTTCGGTTCCCCAGGATTGGAAGACAAAAGATTTTGACGATTCCGGATGGCTTGAGGGTCCGGGTGGTATTGGCTATAGTGATTATGATGACGCAACGACAATCGACCCAACAACAACACTATATATTCGTCATGATTTTCTTATTTCTGATGTCACAGAAATTCTTATTTTGAACCTATATCTTGATTATGACGATGGCTTTGTGGCTTATTTGAATGGAGAGGAGATTGCAAGAGCCAATATGAATAATGCCGGCTTAAATCCCAGCTATGATCAGTTCACTGATGATTGTGAACATAATGCAAATATTCCGGAAGGCGGCATTCCAAATTTATTTTTACTATCAGATGGCTTGATTGACAATTTATTAACAGACGGTTTAAACAATCTGTCTATTGAAATACACAATTGTTCTTCCACATCATCCGATCTGTCATCCTCCACATGGCTTATCGCTTCCATTGACAGCCCTGATAACAATTATTCTCCGATTCCGGCCTGGTTTGTTGAGCCCCCCGATGGAAAGTCACATTTACCATTGATTGTTATTGAAACATCACAAAACATTCCCGACGAACCAAAAATAAATGCTTTTATGAAAGTCATTGATAATGGTGCTGGGATGATCAATCATATTAACGATACCGGTACAGATTATTCAGGCGTTGTAGGTATTGAAACGCGGGGACAAAGTTCTCAATATTTCTTTCCTAAAGATTCCTATACTATTGAGACCCGAGACTCTTTGGGAGAAGACCTGAAAGCAAGCTTACTGGGAATGCCCACCGAAAGCGATTGGGTTTTACACGCCCCCTATTCCGACAAAACACTAATGAGAAATGCTTTAACCTACTACTTTGGTCGAGAAATGGATAGCTGGGCGCCTCGCTTTGAGTATTGTGAAGTATACCTGAATGGAGACTATAAGGGCGTGTATCTGCTGATGGAAAAGATTAAACGTGATGGAGACCGGGTTGATATTGAAAAGACCTACCCTACTCACAATAGTGGAGATAGTCTAACCGGCGGATATATCATAAGGGTAGATAAACTGGACGGTCTCACCGTCTGGGAAGACTATTTTTATACTTCCCCAAAATACTCCTATCCCAATTCAAGAGTCTATGATTTCACATACTACTATCCTGAAGCAGATAAAATTACCCTGGATCAAAAAAATTATATTCAGTCTTTTATGTATAATGCTGAAAGCGCGTTGAACAGTCCTGACTTTAAGGATCCGGTAAAAGGCTACTCCAATTTCATAGATCCTAATTCATTTGCCGACTTTCAGATTATGAATGAATTGGGAAGTAATGTAGACGGATACAGATATAGTACTTATTTCCATAAAGATGCAGATTCCAAAGACAATCGTTTGCACGCAGGTCCGTTATGGGATTTTAATCTCTGTTATGGAAATGTTAACTATTACTCTCGTGAGCTTACGGATAACTGGCTTTATCAAACTTATGGCACGAATGAAGAAACAGCAATGCATTGGTGGGCAAGATTAATGGAGGATGAGAATTACAGTGCGATTTTAAAAACCCGATATTCTATTTTCCGAAATACTATACTCAGCAATGAAATGGTTTTTGGATTTATCGACGAAACAGCTGCCTACCTTGGAGAGGCTATTGATAGAAATTTTGTGCGTTGGCCTATTCTTGGACAATACATTTGGCCAAATAATTTCGTGGGAAATACCTATGCCGAGGAAATCAACTATTTGAAAAGTTGGATGACTGATCGTTTCGCCTTTCTCGATGCAAATTGGTATTATGATGTTGTAAGTGTTGAAGAAAATAGTTTGAATTCTACTGGAAAAATAAGAGTTTATCCCAATCCTTTTTCTGAAAATATTGCTCTTGAATTTTCCGATACAGACCCCGATCTACATCAATTAATAATTTACGATCTAACCGGAAAGATTGTTTCTGAAGGCTCTGTTGGCAATAATGAAACATTATCTCTTTCTTTTCTTGAAAAAGGCATATATATTCTAAGGGTTTCTCTTGGGAATAATATCTGGCACACGCAGAAGCTGATAAAACAATAGGCGTTGGACGCTACCGAATCTGGCCATTCCCGTAAATAATATATTTTGTCGTGGTTAATTCTTTTAGCCCCATGGGTCCACGCGCGTGTAGTTTTTGGGTACTAATTCCAATCTCGGCACCAAAGCCAAATTCAAAGCCATCCGTAAACCTTGTTGAAGCGTTTACATAAACGACAGCAGAATCAACTTCATCAAGGAATTTCTGTGCATGAGTGTAATTCTCAGTAATAATAGCTTCGGAATGCATTGTACCATATTTTTCAATATGCTCTATTGCTTCTTCAAGCGAATCCACAATTTTTGCAGAAATTATATAGTCAAGATATTCTTTTCCCCAATCTTCTTCTGTAGCAGGAATGGCAAAATCTACAATCTCACAAACCTTCTTATCTCCTCTTATCTCCACTTCTTTCTCTTGCAACTTAGAGGCTATTTGTGGTAATAATTTTTCTAATAAACTAA
>CAYXQX010000288.1:0-5483 GCA_964467485.1 uncultured Porphyromonadaceae bacterium
TTTCCCCCGGGGGCCAATATTTCGTGGATACTTATTCGACTCCCCAGAATCCTCCTGTTTCTGTACTTAGAAATATTAAGAACAACAAGGTTCTTGAACTAGAAAAAGCTGACATTTCAAACCTTCTGGCTAATGGCTGGAAACCACCAATGAGTTTTTCGGTCAAAGCCAGAGATGGAAAGACTGATCTTTATGGTATGCTCTTCAAGCCTACCAATTTTGATCCAGACAAAAAGTACCCTATTATCAATTCAATATACCCCGGGCCTCAATCCGGCAGCGTTGGCGGCAGGTCTTTTGCTTCTTCCAGAGGTGACAGGCAGGCATTGGCTGATCTTGGATTCATCGTAATTACCCTCGACGCTATGGGTACCCCAAACAGGTCGAAATCTTTCCATGAAGCATATTATGGAAATATGGGCGACAATGGACTACCCGACCATATTACAGGAATGGAACAACTGGCAGAAAAATATCCCTGGATTGATCTTGACCGCGTAGGTATTTACGGGCATTCCGGCGGAGGTTTTGCCTCTACTGATGCCATTCTTCGCTATCCGGATTTCTTTGATGTTGCTGTTAGTGGAGCTGGAAACCACGACAACAGGAATTACGAGGACGACTGGGGTGAGAAATGGCAGGGGCTACTGACCACAAATCCTGATGGTACAGGCAGTTACGATAACCAGGCCAATCAATTACTTGCCAAAAACCTTAGGGGCAAACTGTTACTTGCACATGGAACTATGGATGGTAATGTACCTCCCTATAACACTCTGCTGGTTGTAGATGCCCTGATCGCTGCCAATAAAGATTTTGATCTGATTCTATTTCCAAACAGAGGTCATGGTTTCGGCAGTGAGAATTATATGATGAGAAGAAGATGGGATTATTTTGTTAAGCATCTCCTTGGCGCTGAGCCTCCCTTGGAATACGAATTTGGCAAATAGAGTCTAAATACGTTTACTCACGAACTTTAAATTCTAGTCTTCAATAAACATTCCCTCACGGCTTAGAAGGTGATCCAGCATTGCAATACCATAAACAACAACAGCTGTGACAACAGCCGAATGCTCCTGGTATTCTGGTATTGACTTATTGTAAGTATCCCTCTCGGTGTGCCATATCTCACCATAGTCAAAATCATATCCCTTTGGATCACCTGTTCCAAACGACATAGTAGGCACTCCGTTAATTGCGAAATATGCATGGTCTGATCCTCCGGCACGAGTTGAACGGCGCTTTGGTGGAGTTTTACTAAGTTTAAAGGGGAAATCAGGATTAATACTATTCAGAGGCTCACAGATCTTTTCCATATCATCATACATCCCTGATGTTACTCTAAGGCTGTTTGCTACTGTAGGGCCCCCATCCCTATTGAAATAGTTCGCAATATTTGGCCATTTATCCTCATTGCTTAAAACCCAGTGTTTTGAGCCTAAAAGTCCGAACTCCTCACCTGCCCATAAACAACAAAGAATTGTTCTTTTTGGCTTACCACCGGCTTCCATGATTAATCGAGCAGCTTCCATCCCCATTGTTGATCCTGAACCACAGTCAACTCCACCAGTTGCAACATCAAAAGCATCAAGGTGACCACCCATCATAACATATTCATCAGGAAATTCTGTTCCTTTAATAACACCAATAACATTGTGGTACTTAACCGGTCCCATCCTAAAGTGATTACGAATATCAAACTCCAATTGGAAATACCTTCTTTCCTTACACATCTGCTCAATGATCTTATACTGATGTTCATCAAGCTTGATATCTGGTATTGTTGGCAATGTTTCAAAAGTCATATAATTGCCATTGATATTATTTCTGTCATACAACGCCCTTATTGGTATAGGCGAAGCTTGGATAATACCCAGAATACCGGCCTCTACCATTTCCTTATAGAACAGAGCTGGTTCCTCAATATATGGCTTCGCTTCTTTAGCCGGGTTCTTAGCTGCATACTTTGCTCTTTTCTTCGCATCCTTAATATTGCGAAGCTCACCCATCCTATTCCTATTATACATTTGAATTTCCCGATTTAACTGGCCAATGGTATCATTATCCATTTTAACAGCATCCCTTTTTAAATCGCCTATCGGAGAATAGTCAATTGGCCACCCGGAATTTCTTCCACCAATTAACACCCATGAACCCTTTAGTTTCCCTTTCATCTTCTCAAAAGCCGCTTTTGTCTTTGGCTCAAGCATCACATGCCCGCGTTGAACTCCCTTTGTCCCGGCAGTGTGAGAAGGAGTTGCAAAGTGAAGATCCATGCCATTTTCGCCCAACAACTTCCCAAACCATGGCCCGCGATTAAACCCAACAGGCACTTCACCAGCCTCATCGATTATCACATCCATACCCCATTCTTTAAACTGCCATGCAGCCCATTCAACAGCATTGTCATAAGCATTAGAACCTACTAGCCGTCCACCAATCCTATTAGTAAGAACATCAAGATGATCCATGGCTTGGTTATCAGTAGTGCCAATCTCAATAATTTTTTGAATAACTTTTTTATCCTGGGAGAATCCTGCTCCGCTTGAAAGAACCAAGGATGCAACAATCAGAAATAAGGTAATCTTTTTCATAGTTTTAAGTTTTGAATAGGGTGCAATTTACATATTAGCAAGGATTAAGGCAATGAGGATAGCTACCTGATCTCAGGAGAATATTTAAAAAATGTTAATTCGTTTTTTAACTTTATGAGCTATGAAAACAAAAATCTTTTTCACCACAATATTCTGCTTACTGCTTGTAAGTTCAATTCATGCTTTTGGTCAGCATACTTCAGATAGCTGGAGCATGTTCCGAGGACCAAATGGCGCAGGAACAGCTGAATCAGGAGCTCTGCCGTCTAAAATCAGCCCAAGCCAAAACATTATATGGAAAATTGATTTGCCTACGGGATACTCTTCTCCGGTACTTACTAAGGATTTTATATTGCTTACTGCGGAAGAGGAAGGTGATTTATACACCTATTGCTTGTCGAGGAAATCAGGGGAAACTATTTGGAAAAACAGTGCACCCCGACCAAGAAAAGAGAAGCTTGACAATAGGAATAATGCCGCTTCTCCTTCTGTGGTCACAGATGGGGAAAATGTTTTTGTGTTTTTTGCAGATTTTGGATTAATAGCTTACGGACTCAATGGGCAAGACTTATGGACATTCAACTTAGGTCCTTTCAACAATGTTTATGGAATGGGTGGTTCCCCGATCCTGGCTGGTGATAACCTTGTTTTAGTTGTTGATCAAAACACAGATTCTTATATTATTGCAATCAATAAAGAAAGTGGTGAACTAGCATGGAAAGTGAAACGACCCGAAGCTACCAGCGGTCATTCAACACCCATAGTTTACGAACCCCTGGATGGAGAAACACAAGTATTAGTCCCGGGATCCTTCAAATTATCTTCCTATAATGCATCATCAGGAAAATTACTCTGGTGGGTTAACGGCTTGTCATTTGAAATGAAATCTACACCGGTTATCTGGAGAGACATGGTTTTCATCAATGGCTATGCAACACCAATGAATCAGCCGGAGAACATAGTTAAGATACCTGATTTTAAAAAAGCAATCTCCAATTTTGACAAAAACAAAAACGGAAGTCTGAGCAGAACAGAGCTACCAAAGGATCCTGCATATACTTGGTTCGACTTTGTCGACCTGAGGGCAGATGGGGAATTGGACCTCCATGATTGGAACTATTTCAAAGCTGCTCTGGCCAGCCTGAACGGGATGTTGGGGATACGTCTGGGCGGAAAAGGAGATATGACAGATAAAAATGTTGTTTGGACTTACCACAAAGCAATTCCACAATTACCCTCACCATTAATTTATAATGATATCCTTTATATGATTAATGATGGTGGCTATGTAACAACATTTGATCCTAAATCAGGAAATATTATTGATGAGGGACGATTACCTAAAGGTGGGACACATTTCTATACTTCGCCAGTTGGATCTGATGGCAAAATATATATCATAAGCAGAAAGGGAAAGATATCAGTGTTGGAGGCTGGTGGAAAAGTTAATCCCATTTTTCAAAGCGACATGGAAGAAATGTGTTTTGCAACACCCGCTATCAGCGATGGGAAAATATATCTAAGGACAGACAATTCCTTATATTGTTTCGGGGTGAAATAACCTATCCCCTTAATCCCCTTTCCTGATACCAGAAAAAGGGGAAAATTATAAATTTACAACCACCTCTTCAACCCTGGCAACACTGATTTTGCCTCATTCAGAGCTTCCTCCCGGCTAATACCCTTCCTTTCCACAGCCATCGCTGCAAGTTTCTCAACTTGTTCATCTATAGTCAATTCCGGTTTTGTAAAACTTCCACCCTTAAAACAATATTGACAATACTCTTCATGCAGTCGATTATCTGCATAGGATCCTCTTGTTAATCTCGAAAGAGGCATTCCGCAACTTTGGCAAATTTGTCCCATTTCTTAACTTTTTATATTCAACGATTGTTATTATCTTAAAGATAGGAAATTAAGTACTATTTTTCATTAATAAACCCGATGCCATGCTAAAAAAAAATTAATCCCAGTTGCAGTATTACTTTTAATACCAGGACTCTACAGTCTAATCCCAAAGTCCAGTGGCTCTCCAGGTGAAACATATCCCATTACACTTAAAGGTGATCATAATGGCGTATCCAGATTCGGTTTTGAGTTGACAGGTGAAGATAAATTAGGATCTAAGAAGGGAACTTTTAACATTAGCGATGCCGTTCAGACAAAACTGGCAAACAATAATCAATCTGTAACCCATACCTCATCCGGATTAACACCAAGCGGGACAAGTAAAAGCTGGTCATTTAACTGGACCGCACCTGAGGCAGGAAGCGGTGAGATTACCTTTTTCGCTGCACTAAACGCAGCAGATGGAAATAACCGAACATCAGGTGATGTAATCTATATAAGCAAATTATCATTGAATGAGAATACCAGCTCAGGGGTTCATGGTTTACATCTTGATGAAAACATTTTTAAAGTCTATCAAACGCTTGACCCAAATACTCTTATTGTTGATTTTTCAGAACAGGACCAGGATTTACGAAGTATTAGAATTTTTGACATGACCGGCAAGATGTTGGTTTCCCGGAATGTGAGCGGATTCGGTCAGGGACCTGAGTCTTTAAACATTCAGGATTTAAATCCGAATATCTATCTGATTCAGATTCAAACGGATAAAAATCTCTTTTCGAAAAAAATTCTAATAAACAAGTAGCCTCAAAGGAATTGTCAATTATAAATGAAATCTTCCCCACACACTATTCTAGTTCTTGTTCTGCTTTTATTGTTCTCAAGCTCATGCAATATCGATACAGAATACAATTACACCATTCCTGATGAACCATGGGCTGAAGCTTTAGGAAACCATAGAGCCATTATTGAAATTGATGAAGCTGCTGAAGTCATTGAGCTGGATCTTTTATGGCGAAGACATGATAAAGACCCTCA
>CAYXQX010000289.1:0-5480 GCA_964467485.1 uncultured Porphyromonadaceae bacterium
TTTGCTGATGGATATATCGGTCTATTCTACGAAGCCAACGGACACAAAGACATCAAGCTGATCCGCTTTAATATTCAATATTTATTAGAAGAATAATTTGATATTATTTTGATATCATATTAAGCTTGTTTAGTATCTTTTTGGCATTAGCTGATATTATTTTGATTTCGCGGTAATATCATTTTTTTCAACCCGTGTAACGGTGTAACGGTGTAACGGTGTAACGGTGTAACGGTGTAACGGTGTAACTGTGTCACCGTGCAAACGTGCAACCGTGACATCGGTAAAAATCCTTAAATATTAAACATTGGATCACATCAAGAGAAAAAATGTAAATTCACTGCTTCAAATTTAGTGAATTGGCAAAGGCAAAAAATAAGAAAGAGAAAATTGATAGGATAGGAGGCATTATTGCCTTGCTAATTATTGCTGTATCTACTTTCATCGGATTCCAAAGAAAAGCTGAATCACGTGAGAATATCGTGAAAGAGTTTTTTCCCAATATCAGGATAACTCAAAACCTGTCTTCTGATCTTTTTATTTTCACTGAGGATAAGAAAGATGGAGCAAACTACCTGGGCACAGGTAAAGTTGATGGCTATGCCGGTGAATTAAGCGTTGCAGTTGTTATTGATTCTGACAAGAAAATAAGCAAGGTCGTTTGTATTGAAGATAGGGAAACCCCCTCTTTCATCGAAAGGATAAACAGGAGAAAATTCACAAGTGAATTCAATAAGCTCAGCATTGAAGACTCCTTTGAATCAGTTGAATGGCCTGATGCTATTACCGGAGCAACCTATACTACTGAAGCCATCACTCTTGCAGTTCAAAAAGCTACTGGAGAACTAAGAGAATCCCAATTCGGACTTTCAGATTGGGTGCCGGTACGAGAGCGCTTTAAATGGGAAATCAGGTATACCATTTTGATACTGGTATTTGTTTTAGCCTGGTTAATGATCTACAAATGGTTCCCTTTACGAAAACAAATGAGGTGGGTTTTATTAATCTTCAATATGGTTTTCCTTGGATTTTGGTTTAGTAAGCAATTGTCTATAAGCCAAATATCAAGATTACTATCAGGCGACTTCCCATCACTTCATAGTCACCTGTGCTTTTATTTGCTATTGGGTGGAACCCTGCTAATGATTCTCCTCCTCAACAAAAACCTCTATTGCGATCGTATCTGCCCCTTTGGAGCTGCCCAGCAATGCATTAACGCTATATCAGGTACCAAACGTCATCCCATAAATGGAAAGGGATTCCTGGTTTGGTTCCAGAGGATACTCGTTCTGCTTGTGATATCTGCCAGTCTCATACTTCAGAACCCAACGAGGTTCAATTATGAGATTTTTTCGGCCTTCTTCAAACTCATTGGAACCGTATTTCAATTCTCCCTGTTAATTATTGTCCTCCTCAGCTCCCTTTTCCTTGTTCGTCCCTGGTGTAATATCCTATGTCCCATCAAACCAGTGACAGACTTTGTGAAGATGGTTAGGTGTTGGGTTACGTCGTAAAAACGAATATATCCGTCTCTACAAATCTGTAATTTTTCATTTGGATACAAATTTGAATAAATTTACATTAAAAATGAAAATCACATATACAATTTTCAGCTTAATTTGCTTAATTATTCTAGCTAATGCCTGTGAATCCCAGGAGGTTGAAAACCTTATGACTAAAAGCGACAACCGGGAAATGCTTAGTTTGGTTAACCAAGCAAGAAAAAAGGGTGTAAGATGTGGAAAAACGTGGCAAAAACCTGTAGATCCTCTTAAATGGGATGAGGATTTACAAAAGGCTGCTTCCCAAAAGTCTTATGATATGTATAAGCATAAGTACTTTGATCATACCTCTCCTGATGGTGAAACACTATCCGACAGGCTTGATAAACTGCAATATGACTGGAAAACAATTGGAGAAAATCTTGCTTGGGGACCCACTGATGTTAGTAAAGCAGTAGATAGCTGGCTTAAAAGTGAAGACCATTGCAAAAACCTCATGAAAGCTGAATTCACCCATTTAGGTGCAGCACAGTACGGAACCTACTGGACGCAAGTGTTCGCAAAACCCCGGGAATAAATAGGCAAATTGCCTAATTGCCTAATTGCCTAAATAACAAACTCCTCAACATGTACCTCATTGCCATCCACATCACAATGGGTGAACCTCAATAATACTTTATCCCCTTCCCTCTTAACTTCCCCAAATAGAAATCCTCCCTTAACCCGGAGGAACCTATGCTCAGGTTTCACATTATCCTGACTCCACCCACCTGCATGCTTATCAGAGCCGGCACCTGTAGAAAATTCCCACAGATTAGTACCTTCCGGATGACTCACATACTGCCAATGCCTGTCGCCATTAACCATAAATGTGTTTTTCTGACCATCAATAAAGTTACGAATCTCGTCTCCTTCAGTCTTATAGCTGGCGTTGGAATAATTGTCATTCTTATTGGGCCTGTCTGGGCCTATAATCGGCGTTGGTGAAATCACTAATTTAAAAGAGGCATCCGATTTGGGAAGGGTTCTAAAAAGCCACTCCTTTTGCTCCTTCCCCCAGATAGTTTTTTCAGGACCATCAGGTAAGTGATTACTAGTCCGGTAATTTCTTCCCTCCATTATCCAAATCTGCAAATCTTTTCCCCAACAAATTGTTTTGTATCTCTTTTCATGTGATGGAAACTGTTCCTTGTCAAATATTTCTATCCCTCTCTCAAAACTAACAGTACCATACGTGTCGCCAGGATGACAATCATCCCGCAGCGCATCATGATCATCCTTCATGAAATATGTAGTATGAGAATTATAAAAATCCCTCTGCAGAGGCAAAGCAAAAAGCCTGTCCCACTTAAACCGCATTAACTCTTCAGTCATTGCCCAGGGATTTTCCTTATCATAGTATTCTACATCACCTGTATGAACAAGAAAATCAGGATTAAGAGCCTCCATAGCCGGATAGATCCTATGCCCACCCAAGTCATCATCTCTTCGCGCAAAATCATGACAGGTTACAATACAAAATTTCAAATCTTTAATACTTTGTATCTCTGGTGGTGTTTGAAAAGACCCTTCAATAGATGTAAATATGTTCTTATCACCGATATTCCTGGATTCAATAAGAACCTTATACTTCGTACCTGCTGATAGACCATCCAACTCCCACTGCCTGGTGAAATTTTCATCAGGATTAACTATACTCCATCCCAAGTCAACCCGGTTAGACTCCAAGCCCTCTGGATAGTAACTCAATCTCACTTCACCTTCCATGCCCGGACAGGCCCCTGCCATATCCTCCAGGCTTGAACCCTCAGGTATCTGGGCTGCATGAATTGAATCCCTTATTGCTAAGGAATCCAACCTTTTTCTATCCTTCAATTTCAAAGGAATAAAAGCTTTTCCCTCAAAATTCATCTCCTGATTTTTAGTCAGTCGCGTCCAGATTACTATCGAATTTTGGTCGGCCCAACCATTATGCATTCCATTGCCGAACCAAGGCCCAACAGGATTATCCGACTGACAGCCAGAGACTAATACAGAAAAAAGAAGCAGATAGATTATTGATTTTAGTTTTATGAAATAAAGTTAGGGTTTTAAACAAGAAAAAAGGGACGTAGCATCCTACATCCCTTCAATATTTTCCTCAAGTTTTTTCACCCAGCACCCAGAACCCAGCACCTAGCACCCAGCAACCAGTCCCTAGCACCCAGTCCCCAGCACCCAACACCTACTTTCTCTTCACACTCCCTGCACTACTGGATTTAGCATCTACCTCTGGATCTCCGGTGTAACGAACATCACCAGTACTGCTGGCTCTGGCATACAGCTTATCACTAACATTCACTCTGATATTACCCGAACTAGATGCAGAAACTTTGGCTTCTTTAACTTTAAAGTCACCGGCATTTAAATCACCTGCACTGCTAACAGATGCCTTTAGGTATCCTGCTTTACCTTCGAGATTAATATCTCCTGCACTACTACAATCAACCATAACTGATTTTGCATTTAACTCTAGACGGATGTCGCCTGCACTGCTTGCTTCAAGCTCAATATCACCAGCGTTCATTGCTGACTCACCAATAATATCACCAGCACTGGAAGCTGACAGTGAGTTGATCACATCCATAGTCACATAGACCTTTTTAGATTTTGAATCCTTAATATTCACCTTGGTGAATACATGTAATACATCACCCCTAACCTCAGTTTGGATATACTCATGTAGGTTTTTCTCAGTCTCAACAGTTAGTTTTGAGCTCTTTCCCTGTGTAAGATAAACATCAATTCCTGTGCTGACGTCTATACTGGAAAACCCTTCAATACTGCGTTCCTTTTTCACAATAGGGCCCTCAGCTTTGACAGTTTTCCATCTCTGTGCTGAAACAGACATTGTAACAGCCGTGCATAAAAGAATAATAACAAGTTTTTTCATGGGTCTCTTTTTTTTAATCAGTTTACAATCACAAGACGTATAAATATGGTCAATGTTACAGAAGTGTGAGAGTTTAGGATAATTCATTAATTTGGTCAGTTAAAATAAACACAAACCAATAACCCGTTTTTATGAAATCCAAACTCTCTCTTTTTGCTGCATTAATATTTGTAATGGCTAATTGCACCACGCCCGAGAACACCTCCGAATCAGAAGGCCCTTTGCCCGCCGAGGAAATTCTGGAAATGGCAAAAAAAGAAGCACGAAAGCAGAAGAAAAATGTTTTCATCATGTGGCATGCCTCTTGGTGTGTATATTGCCATAAAATGGATACTCTCATGAACGACGAGCTTATAAAAGACTACTTCACTGACAGCTATGTTATAAAGCATATTATAGTCAAAGAACACAAGGAAGAAATGAAGCTTCTCGAAAATCCAGGTGCAGCTGAAATGCTAGCAAAGTATAACGGAGATAAAGCAGGGATACCTTTTTGGATCGTGCTAAATAAAAAAGGTGAACTACTAGCTGATTCTTATATGCGTGAAGATGGTGTGGGAATGGATCAACCTGGTAAAAATACAGGCTGTCCGCTAATGCAGAAAGAAGTTGATCATTGGATAAATGTACTTAAGAAAACTACTGATATCCCTGACGAAGGATTACAAAAGATCAAAAACAAATTTTTGAAAAAATGAAGATAAAACCTCTTGCCTTTTTGTTTGCGCTGCTTTTGTTAACATCAGGATTGTTTTCACAATCAGCAGAATTACTTCTCAGGCCTGTTCAACATGAGCGTGTTCGTTACTATGATGCCCTGCATTATAAAATTGAGCTTACCATTGATCTGGACACCAAATCATTCTTGGGGACAAATACAATTAGCTTAATTCCACTTTCCGATGGTTTTAACAGCTGCTCCTTTGATATTGCTGAACTGTCCATTGATAAAGTAACTAAGCTCACGGGCGAAAAGTGTGATTTTACTGCTGATGGCAAATCTGTGGAAATAAAACTAAACCAGACTTTCACAACAAAAGACACAG
>CAYXQX010000290.1:0-5446 GCA_964467485.1 uncultured Porphyromonadaceae bacterium
TCAATTCCGGCATGTGAGTGATCATGACCATGGGCTGCGTGCTCTTCTTCACCTTCTTCACCTTGGATAAGACTACATCCAGCCGACAGATCAATGATCTTCATATCCTTATGATTCTTTTTTATGGATTTCATCCAGGCTTTCTCAAAACCCAAATGACCCATTTTGAGGTAGAACTCCGACTTACCAAGATCACGAAGTTGCTTAGGTGTAGGATCATAACTTGCAGGACTGCTTCCGGGTGGAATCAATACATTAACTTCATATTGATCCCCGGCTAGCATTTCCACGAAATACTTTTGGGGTATAATACTTACACTTATAATTTGTTTCTCGCTTTGCTCGTTGGACGAACTGCATGACATCAAGGATAACGCCATAATCATCAAGCCAATAGAAATATACTTCATTTAGTTTTTTTATTTTGGTAGCAATTCTGAAACAGTTTCAATATTCATTTTGTTTACAATATTTGCACCACCCGAACTATACATGAAATCTATCCTTTCCTGATAAGCATCCAGAATCCTGTACCTCACCATTTTAAGAGCCGAATTAATCATCTGGTTCTTATCAGAGAAATCCTCCGGAACAACCTGAAAAGTGGTTGGTATCCATTTCTCAAGAAACTGGCCTTTAAAATCATGAACATCTTTGAATGCGTACAAATCCTTTTTTATCGCCTCCAGAATTTGTTCCTCCTTAGTAAATTTGTGTTTTCTGGCATAAGACCTAACTTTTTCCTTATGAAGTGTAACAATGGCCGTTGTAGTTTTTTTCATATCATTATACACCATTACCTGGTGTATCATATGAGCGGAATTCTGAATCGCTTCCTCAATACCTTCAGGTGAATATTTTTCTCCATCAGCCGATATAAGTAAAGCTTTTTCCCGTCCAACAACTATTAGGAACCCATCCTCATCCAGATATCCCAGATCACCCGTATAGAGCCAATCATCTATAATTGTTTTAGTAGTAGTTTCGGGGTTTTTGAAATACCCTTTCATCACATTTTTCCCCTTAATGATTATCTCCCCTTGCTCCCCGGTTTTCAACTCTTCCCCTTTGTCATTAACAATTTTACATTCAACATTAGGAATAACTCTTCCGGAACTGCCCATCTTGTGAACCTCCTGAGTATTAGCCGATATGATAGGGGTAGCTTCGCTAAGTCCATAGCCCTGATATACAGGCACTCCCAGAGAATAGAAAAAATGCTGCTGACGTATATCAAGCAAGGCTCCTCCTCCAACAATATACCGGATATTAGTACCGAAGATTTTCCTAACCTTAGAAAAAACCAGCACGTCGGCCAATTTATGAGGCAGATAGTTAACCAACCTGACCAGCAATCCCGCCTTCTTGTATCCATCCTTGTTCATCCTGATCCCTGCATTCATACCCCAATTAAAAATTCCGTATATAAATCCACCTTTAGCTTTTACGCCATCCCTTATTTTCATCATAAAATTGCTGGTAAGTGAAGGTACACTGAGCAAGAAATGGGGATTTGCCTCCACAAGGTTCTTAGCCACATTTTTCGCGTACTGAATCCCACCACCACCAAAATCTACAAAATAAAGACTTAAACCACGCTGAAGAGCTGCATAAATACCAACAGTATGCGCAAAAGAATGGTCAATCGGAATGCAAATGTACAGTCGATCACCCGGGTTCACATTGAAATACCCCATGGCATCCTGGCAGTTGTGATAATAATTTAGGTGGGTGAGCATAATACCCTTGGGGTCTCCCGTTGTTCCTGATGTATAAGATACTGTAACTATATCCTCCTCATCTACTTCCTCTTCCCTGGCCTCCAGCAAGCTCACATTTTTCTCCCAGGCATTCTTTCCGTCATCCAGAATATCACCGTAAAGGAAGCACTCCTTGCCATACTTGATGCCATTTTCTCTTAACATATCCTCCATGCCATCCATAGTGTCCTCAAGTAGGATCAATTTCATACCCTTAGGCATTTTTTTCAATAGAGGGGCAATGGTCTTAAGCATCATTTTACTAACCACTAATACCGACGCCTCTGAATGCTTAATCCTGAAAATGATTTCTTCTGGAGTTAGTTTCAAGGCCAGAGGCACATTTGTTGCTCCAACAAACAACATCCCGTACTCCATACAGATCCAGGTATTTTTTCCCTCCGAAATGATTGAAAGCTTATCTCCCTTTTTAACTCCCAACTCCAAAAGGCCAGATGCTATATACCTGCTTTCGACAAGTACTTCAGGATAACTCAAACTTTGCCATTCATCATTTCTCTTATTTGATGTGTACGCAGTCTCCGGATATTTGCTGGCGCAATCACGCAGCATATTGATAACGGTCTTTTTCATGCGAGTAGTGTTTAGAATTTTAACGAGCTAATATACTAAAAAAAGTGATTCTGGTCGCTGTGCTCCCTGTGATTCTGGTCGCTTCGCTCCCTGTGATTTAGGGGACTGTGTGGAACTAATTTATTAACGAGTCATCTAACTTTATAGTTCAACTAAAGATTTAGCTGAGTTATCACTATATTTATATCAGCCATTGTGGGTCCCTGACGGTTTATGCAATACAGCATTTTAAACATTAAAAACTTACATCATGGAAACAAAGAAGAGTAAAAATGCAAATTTGGAAAACAAGAGGGCCTTATTTATGGAGATTGGATTAGTATTGGCTCTAGCACTTGTTTTTCTTGGTTTTGAATGGTCCAAATCCGAACTTGAGCAAACCTCCCTGGGAACTCTTACCAATCTTGTTGGGGAAGAAGAGATTGTCCCAATTACAAGACCGGAGTTACAAAAACCTGTTATCCCGCCAAAGCCACAAGCTGTGGTTCTGGAACTGAATATAGTAGACGATGACATTGAACTTGAGGATGATTTTGAATTGGATGATTTTGAAGCAAATCAGGATGACATCATTAAAATCATACAAATTGAAGAGGAAGAAGAGGAGGATGACTATGTTTTTGTACTAGTTGAAGATATGCCTGTTTTTCAGGGCGGAGGCCTTGAAACATTCCACAATTACATCCAGGGAAAGCTCAGGTACCCTAGGATCGCAGAAGAGAATAGCATAAGCGGTACTGTCCATGTTGCTTTCGTCATTAATAAAGAAGGTGTATTAGCTGACATTGAGATCTTACGAGGAGTTGACCCATCTCTCAATAATGAAGTAATCAGAGTGTTAAAAGCTGCCCCAAACTGGACACCCGGCAAGCAACGGGACAAACCGGTTCTGGTAAGGATGTCGATGCCGGTTAAGTTTACGCTTTTATAAGGCTTAAGGCTTATGGCTTAAGTATAAGTTATAAGTATTAAGTTATAAGTATTTGATTGTTAAAGTTCTCCGGGAACTTGAATCCAATGATATACAGCACATAATCCCAGGCATGATCGAGCGGTTTGTGTACTACACCTTATGAGCACTAAATTATTACTTCTACCAATCCACAGAAACAAATTCCATGGTATTAACCAGATCAATCCCTTTAGCCTGAGAAATTTCACCTTGTTTTTTGCTATCTTAATGGTTTGAAAGAAACACAAAAGTTAATGACTCATGTATAGTCCTCTTCCATACCTGCCTGATGGCTTCAAAAGGATCATTAATAAACTCAAAACCAGAAAGATCAATTCAAAATTAATCCTGATTTTACTGGGTGTTCTTTCGACTATTTGGTTCCTGATCAGGGTCATACCAAAACCAACACGTGCCGCTTATCCATGCATGCAGGCTGCTGCCCCTTTCATGTCGGGCTTCATAGTTTATCTGCTGAGTTTAACCGGGACAGTAGTTGCAGCTAAATCGTTGAAAAACAATTTGCTTAAATCAAGGTTCAGGCATGCTTCTATTTACTTGATTATTGCAGTTTCGCTCTTCCTTTTCACACAATCACAAGTACAGACCTCTAGCCTTGCAAGCAGCACTGTATCAGGAGAAGATTATTTTACCCCAAACAGTCCGATAGGTGAAGCTCAGGGGATCTTCCCAGGTCGTGTAGTATGGATGTGGGATAAAAATGCAACAAATGAAAATTGCACAAATACTTCGAATGATAATGGTGTAATAGATACAGGGGATGATGGATGGTTTATGGAGGTCAACAATAATCAAGCGGTAATTGACAGCATGATGAACAAGTCATTGCTAGCACTTACAGGTGGTTTGGACGATGCAGATGCCTGGGATAAGTTATTCAGGTATTATAATAATCAACATGATAATGGGGATATAGGATATTCATCAGGACAGAAAATTTTTATTAAGATAAATGCTACAAGTGCTTATGGAGGCATTGCCGGGAATCATTACCATGCCGACCTAAGCAGGAACGACGACTTAAGTAAAAATCCTTTTGCCTCTGAGACTGATCCTTATGTTGTATCGTCCTTATTACGCCAGCTGATTGACAATGCTCATGTTCCTGAAGAAATGATTTATGTTGGCGACCCTGCACGTAACATTTACAAAGAGATATTTGATGTATGGATGGCAGAATTTCCCGATGTAAATTACCTGGGGAATATGCTTAATCACCCAGAACTTGATGTGGCAATATTAGGGCGGATGCCGGTAGTGGTATCGGACGAGGATAAAGTATTCTTTTCTGATGATGGAAATGTAATGCCTGATGCCATAAGGGACAAGTTATTTACCCTTTTCGAGGACATCGACTATCTGATCAATGTACCAACCATGAAAGCCCACAATACGGCAGGCATAACGCTTGCAGCTAAAAATCATTTTGGGTCTTTTACCAGGACCTGGGCTATGCATATGCACCCCGGCCTTATGGGTACGGGCGACGACCCTTTCCGCCAGGGCTATGGACTCTATAGAGTTCAGACAGACATCATGATGCACAAACTGCTGAGTGGCCAGAACTTGATAATCATAGTGGACGGCCTTTATCCGGGAGAAGATGCTCTGGGTGTACCGGAGAAATGGCTCTCATCCCCCTTTGATAATGACTGGTGTTCTTCTCTGTTTATGTCGCTCGACCCAGTAGCAATCGAATCAGTTTGTCATGATTTTTTGCGCTCCGAGTATAATGGCCCCACAATAGCTGAAAGTCGACCCAATTGGTATGGAGTAGATGACTACCTCCACCAGGCAGCAGATTCCTCATTATGGCCTGATGATGTTATTTATGATCCTGATGATGATGGAATATTGATAGCATCGCTTGGTGTACATGAGCACTGGAATGATGCTTTAAACAAACAATACTCGAGAAATCTTGGTACCGGTGATGGGATAGAGCTTATTAGGGCATTTGAAGGAGGCTCAGGTATTCCAAATCAATCAGAAGGAGATAAAATCAGGATATATCCTAATCCAACAAAGGATTACTTAACAATATCAAATCCAAGAGGCTGGAATATCAATTATTCTATAATGAATTTGGAAGGAAAGGAAATGATTCGCGAAAAAATAG
>CAYXQX010000291.1:0-5426 GCA_964467485.1 uncultured Porphyromonadaceae bacterium
ACTGCCAGTCAAACGCTCTAGCCAACTGAGCTAATCCCCCAAATGGGTTTGTGTGTGGGTGTGGGTGTGGGTGTGTGTTTGGGGTGCAAATATAGAAAATATTTTTATTTCACCCCCTTTACCTTTTAAGGAAAGGGGGAAGGGGGGATAGGTGAAGCTACTGTGTTGAAATAATTCATTTTCGCTACATATAAATCCATGATTCAGCTAATATTTTAGTTGAATTGGAACAGTCTTTGACTATCTTTGTGAAGAGTTATGTAATTAATGCAATAGCGCTTTCTTATTTAGAAGAGATTGTTTAATTTTAACGCGCTAAAAATTAGAAATTATGGAAATTAAGAAATCCGACAAGGCAGATCTGGAAAAAAAGAAGAATTTATTTCTGGAGATAGGTTATGTCCTTGCTCTCGCTATAGTCCTCTTTGGTTTTGAGTGGACAAAGTCTGATCTTCAAGTGAGCTCACTTGGTGAACTGAAAGACCTGGCTGGTGAGGAGGAGATTATCCCTATCACACGGCAGGAACTGCAAAAGCCTGCTACACCTCCAAAACCTCAAAAAGTTATTCTCGAACTGAATATTGTAGAAGATGATGTGGAGTTAGAGGATGATCTGGAGATTGAAGACTTTGAAGCGAGTCAGGATGATGAAATAGAAATTATTGCAATGGAGGAGGAAGAGGAGGAAGATGCTGAAGTTTTCTACATTGTGGAGGATATGCCACTTTTCCAGGGAGAAGGGCTTGAAGGGTTCAGAAGTTATATCCAGGGAAAGATTAATTATCCACCGATGGCCATGGAGAATGGTATCAGCGGTACTGTATATGTCAACTTTGTGGTTAATAAAAAAGGTCAAATTGCTCAAATTACTATTATGAGAGGTGTTGACCCATCATTGGACAATGAGGTTCTTAGGGCTCTTAAGGCTGCCCCAAAATGGACTCCGGGAATGCAGCGCGGTAAGCCTGTAAACGTGTCTATGTCAATGCCTGTAAAATTCATTTTACAGTAAAAATTGTTTAAAAATATTATAACCACTCCGCGTTGGGGTGGTTTTTTTTTGCACTTTTGCGCCCAGAAAGTACAAATTTAGAACCATTTACCTCTAAATATCATGGGGAATTATTACTTAACGGAACCAGAACAGGAGTCAGCAATTCTTATTGGTGTGGTTAATCGTGATCAAACCGACCGTCTGATTGATGAGTATCTTGATGAATTGGCTTTCCTGGTGGAAACAGCAGGAGCTGTTACTGTAAAACGATTTACACAGCACCTGGATGCTCCTAATTCTGTCACTTTTGTAGGTTCTGGTAAACTGGAGGAGATTCGCAAATTTGTGGAGGAGGAGGAAATTGACCTGATCGTTTTTGATGATGAACTAAGTCCTACTCAACTGAGGAATATCGAAAAGGTATTTAATAAACGAGTACTTGACAGGACTAACCTTATTCTGGATATTTTTGCAAAAAGAGCTCGAACAGCGCACGCTAAAGTGCAGGTTGAACTTGCCCAATATCAATATCTGCTTCCCCGTTTGACCAGAATGTGGACTCACCTGGAAAGACAAAAAGGAGGGATTGGTTTAAGAGGTCCTGGTGAAACTGAGATAGAAACGGACAGAAGGATAATCCGTGATAAGATCGCCAGACTTAAAGGTCAGCTGGAGAAAATAGATAAGCAGGTCTCAACTCAACGAAAAAACAGGGGCAAAATGGTGCGAGCTGCCCTGGTTGGATATACCAACGTCGGGAAATCAACTATCATGAATATTCTTAGTAAATCTGATGTCTTTGCTGAGAACAAGCTTTTTGCAACGCTGGATACAACCGTTCGAAAAGTAGTGGTTGGCAATCTGCCTTTCTTACTCGGTGATACAGTTGGCTTTATTCGTAAATTACCTCATCATCTTGTGGAGTCGTTCAAATCAACTCTGGATGAGGTGAGAGAGGCTGATTTACTTATTCATGTTGTGGATATATCTCATTCTTCTTTTGCCGACCAGCTAAAAGTGGTTGAAGAAACAATCAGCGAGCTAGGTGGTAGCGAAAAACCATTGATAATGGTGTTTAATAAGATAGATGCTTTTTCCTATGAGCCTAAGGATGACGATGATTTAACACCCAAAAATAAAGAGAACTATAGCCTCGAGGACCTTCAGCAAACCTGGATGAATCAGGATAATAAATCCAGCATTTTTATTTCAGCTAAGAATAAAACAAACCTGGATGCGTTAAAAAAGTTAATGTATGAAAAGGTGAAAGAGATACACGTGAAGCGCTTTCCCTATAACGATTTTTTATATTAAGAATGAAGTTTTTTCCAAGCATATTTATAGCCTTATTATTTTTTCTTACAGCTTGTCAACCAAAGGACACTGAGCATAAGTCCATGGGAGGACAAGCGGCCCCGGTGGAGTTGTTGGCAGAAGAACCTATAATTGATTCAACAGATTATGCGAATTCTGAAAGTGTAGTTCGGGTTGAGGAGTTCTTTGCAAAAAAGGCTAAGTATGGTTTTAACGGTACTGTTCTTTACTCTCAAGGTGGCGAGATAAGTTTCTCAAAAGCATACGGCTACGCAAATCTAAGAACAAAGGATTTACTGAGAATGGAGTCCTCTTTCCAGCTTGCCTCGGTTTCAAAACCAATTACCGCCCTGGCTATTCTCAAGCTTTATGATGGTGGATTATTAAAACTAGGGGATTCGGTTCAGCAGTTTTTACCGGAGTTTCCTTATCACGGTATCTCAATACGTCACTTGCTAAGTCACAGATCAGGACTTTCAAATTATATGTATTTCTCTGATGAATTCTGGCCAGACCGTGAAGTACCTATTACAAACAAGGATGTGCTTGATCTGATGGTTAAGTACACTCCAAAACCATATTACCCACCCGATAGGAGATATAACTACTCCAATACTAATTATGCAATTTTAGCTTTAATTGTTGAAGCAGTAAGTGAAATGTCTTTTGAGGCTTTTGTTAAGCTTAATATTTTTCTGCCTCTCAATATGAGTACCAGTTTGATATATAACAAGAGCGTATATCCCGATAATTTTAATCAGGTGGTTGGATATTCCGGTGGCCGTCGTGTGGCTGAAAATACTTATTTAAATGGTGTGGTGGGTGACAAAGGCGTATATGCCTCCGCTCTGGATTTATTTAAGCTCGACCAGGCTCTTTACGACAGCAGCTTTATATCACAGGCCACTCTCGAGGAGGCATTCACCCTGCAGCATAAAGACTTAAGAGTATGGGATAATTATGGTTTAGGCTGGAGAATTAATGCTAAAAATCCTAATAATAAGATTGTTTATCACTCAGGTTGGTGGAAAGGTTTTCATACCTATTTTATCAGGGAATTAGGGAGTAAGAAAACCCTGATTATCCTCTCTAATACAGATCGAAGCAGCTCAATGGGTATTAGAGACCTTCTCGCCCTGATCTAAGAAGTAAGCAGTTTGTTTTTTACAAGATACTCGGCTATCTGAACAGCATTGGTTGCGGCACCCTTTCTTAAATTATCCGAAACAATCCATAGATTAAGTGAATTGGCCTGAGAATGATCCCGCCTGATCCTGCCAACAAAAACATCATCTTTCCCTTCTGCATTCACCGGCATCGGATATAGATTCTCCCCCGGATTATCCTGTACAATTACTCCTGATGTATTAGCCAGAAGTTCCTTCACCTCATCAATATTAAATCCTGATGTGAACTCTATATTCACCGATTCTGAATGCCCGCCAACAACAGGTACCCTAACCGCAGTAGCAGTTAGATTGATGGAATCATCAGAGAGAATTTTCCGTGTCTCATTAAGCAACTTCATCTCTTCCTTGGTATACCCATTGTCTGTAAACACATCACAATGAGGCAGGCAATTCCTGAATATTTGATGCGGGTAAGCTTTAGACTGAAGACTGCTAACTGAAGACTGCCTACTTGTTCGACCTTGTGATTCATCTTCTTCATAATTAAGCTGATCAACAGCCATCTGCCCAGTTCCTGTAACGGACTGATAAGTGCTTACTACCACTCTTTTGATACCGTACTCACGGTGGATTGGGGCGAGGATCATAAGCATCTGAATGGTGGAGCAATTGGGGTTGGCAATAATCTTATCATCCTCACCGAGTTCATTAGCGTTGATCTCAGGAATAATAAGTTTTTTTGATGGATCCATTCTCCAGGCTGAAGAATTATCGATAACGGTGGTTCCATTTTTCGCAAATTCAGGAGCCCATTTTTCGGATGTGCTTCCTCCGGCCGAAAAGATGGCAATATCCGGATTTTTGCTTATCGCTTCTTCCATTCCAATAACCGTATATTCAGTATCTCTGAATGTTACCGTCTTGCCCACCGACCTGGCTGATGCTACAGCTAATAATTCATCTACCTTAAAATTCCTCTCATCAAAAACTTCAAGCATCTTCTGTCCAACCAATCCTGTGGCTCCTACAACTGCAATTTTCATAATTTCTATCTTTTTTTTTCCAATCAGCCTGCATTTTTCCATCTATAATAGAAAGAGCGCACAAAAATATGCAATTAACACGAAAATCATTCCTTCTTGGGGTATTTGCCTTCATATGCTTAACAAAATACTCCTTCACGCAACATGATCATAAGTTTAATTTAAATCAGGAGCCACTCTCTGTTTTGATTACCGAGGTTTTATATGATCCGGAGCCGGTGATTGGTTTGCCGGCTAAAGAGTACATTGAGCTTTTTAATGCTTCTCATGATACAGTTGATTTGTATAACTGGACTATCAGGGTGGGGACCAAAAAAACAAGTTTGCCGCGATTCTTATTATCTCCAGAGAGCTTTGTGGTTCTGGTACCTGAATCAGGGGCAGAGGTTTTTTCGTATTTGAATATTAATGTTTTATCTCCTGATAAATGGTCTGTCCTAAGGAATTCAGGACAGTTTATTGCCCTGCTTTCTCCGGATGAGAATATTATCCACTTCGTGCAATATCACCCTTCTCTCTTTGATGATATCCTAAAAAAAGAAGGGGGCTGGTCTTTGGAGCTAAATGATTATCGATATCCCTGTGCTCAGAAATCCTGGATGCCTTCTTTTGACTATTCGGGCGGGACACCGGGCCGGAAAAATTCAGGGTTTTGTAAAATTGATGAAACACATCCCCCCAGGCCATTACGATTGGGAATTCTGGATTATAATAAGTTAATACTGGTCCTTGATAATCCGGTTCTGCCGCTAAGGGATGATGGTTGGTTCCAATTTGATATTGAGCCATTTAATAGTGTCTCTTCCTGGTCTTACTACAATGATTATCCATGGATACTGGAAATAGTGCTAAAGGAGTTTTTGACTGAAGGGAAAATATTTACACTTTCAGTAAGTGGTGAGGCTACTGATTGTGCCGGGAACGATCTTGAGGGTCAGGTTTTGG
>CAYXQX010000292.1:0-5420 GCA_964467485.1 uncultured Porphyromonadaceae bacterium
ATAGTAACCCCTACCGGTAGAACAAAATTCGCCACTCCTTTAGAAACTCCAATTTCATTTGTTACTTGTTTCATAGTTACTGGCAAGGTAGCAGCGCTTGAACTAGTTGAAAAAGCAACCATTTGGGCCGGTATAATAGCTCTGAAGAACTTCATGAACTTAACTTTTCTAAAGAATACCTTCAGAAAAAGTGGATAGAAACCAATTATCAAAATGAACAGACCCAAAACAACTGTTAAAAAGTATAAACCCAGAGCCGCAAATAATTCTGAGTCACCTGAAAAATCGACTATGAGTGCTGCTAAGAGAGCAAATACTCCAAAAGGAGCAGCCGCCATTATTAAATCTATTAATTTTAGAATAATATCATTAAGACTACTAATCAGCTTCTTAACAGGTTTAGCCTTGTCTTTTGGCAATAATATCATGGACACGCCAAATAATATAGCGAACAAAATAATCTGGAGCATTTTGGAATTATCCCCCATGGCCTTAACAATATTATCAGGAACCATGTCGACAATGAAAAACAGTGGTGAATCATCCTTTAATTCATCGGCGGTCACCTGTTTATCATGAACAGTAGCTCCAAATTTTTCCTGATATTCAAATTTCTTCTCTTGAGGAAAAGTGTTTCCAGGGCCGATAATGTTAACAAGGACCAGTCCAATTGTTATTGCAAATACTGTTGATAATATGTATAAACCCAATGTTTTAAACCCCATTGAGCTTAGTTTAGATATATTACTGAGTCCTGAGATACCTTTAACCAGTGAAACAAATATTAGAGGGACTGCAATAAGCTTTAGCAGGTTAAGGAATATCGTACCCCAAGGCTTGATCCAATCGGTAGTGAATTTTTCAAGATTAAAACGAACAGCGAATAGCCCCCAAACTATTCCGATTGCCATTCCGATAATAATCTGAACGAATAAAGGTATCTTCTTCATAGGATAGAAAAATTAAGCCATAAAGATAAAAGAATAATGAACAGGTTCAAGTTGCTTATTCAGTATCCTCTCCCTCTGAAATATCATTTAATTTTTCAATTGATTCGTTGTCCTCAATAGTTTCAATTTCCAAATCTAAATCATCAGGATTTTGTCTTCTTTTTTTGAAACTTATCATAGACCAGGCCATTACACCACTACTTACAATAATTACTAATAATAATACACCTTCAAAACTTGCAAAATCCTCAATGTGATACTCTTCGGGGATACCAAAAAACAGAAGAATTGTGATTAATCCTCTAGGAGCAATTTGCCATTGTGGGTATGCAGATTTTTTGAAAAACATAGTCAATAAAAAATATCTGCTTAAAAATATCAAGACTAGAATAATTAAACTGGCAAGAACAACTTTTGAATCAGCAATTGCTCCGAGAGTTATGGTGAGTCCGAAAACCAGGAAAAAGAAAGTTCTCACAATGAAAGATGATTCCACTGTGATTAGTAAAAAATCACTGTAAATCTTTTTAATTGCTTCCTGATCGAAATACCTACGCAACTTTCCTCCGGTAAAGATATCACTGTTACTTAGGATAAGTCCAAATACAAGTATTAACAAAAGAGAAGATAAGTGGAAAAGTTTTCCTGCGCTATAGAGCAATACCAATACAGCAATAAGGAGGAATAGCTTCGTTCCACCCTGGATCTTCTGAAAAAGGAAAAGCAAACCATAGCCAGCAACAATTGATACAGCAATGGTTAATAAAATTGATCCTGTAATACTCCAAGCCAAACTTTGGCCACTTTCCTCCCCTGCTTGAATCACAAAATAGAAAATCATTATACCCAGAATATCAGAAAAAGTACTCTCGTAAATAAGAAATTCCTTTTTTTTCTCTGGCAGCATTTGTACACTTGGAATAATAATTGCTGAACTGATTATTGATAAAGGGATTGCGTATAAAGAAGCTATATACCAATCCAAACTCCACAAAGCTTTTATTACCCAAGCAATTACAAAAATATTTAGGCCCAATAATATCAGGGCAATAACCAAAGATCTCCATATCACCCCAATTTTAGCCTTGCCAAGTTTTAGTTCAAGTGATGCTTCAAGAACAATCATAATAAGCCCGACAATGCCCAGCACTTCCAGTATTGGCATAAGGTTAAGATCAGGAACAAAAGAAAAAAGCCGGTTTAATTGGTTTAGCCCAATTCCCAGAATAATTAGCAGAAGCACACTTGGGATGCTGGTTCGTATTGCTATCTTATTAAAGAAATATGAAATTATTATTATCAGACATGCAGCAATAATGAATCCGTAAGAATTATAAATATCCATACTATAAATTTGAAAAAATAAAAATAGGAAATTGAATTTTAAAAAGCAGCTATCAGGAATATTCTTTTACATCCAGCTCACCTTTATGGACCATAAGGATATTCTGGGCCAAAGTCCTCATTTCATCCTCACCGGGATATACTCTAACCGGAGCTATCCATGAAATCCTAACGGTTAAATACTGAATAAACAGATCGCTATATGCAATACCACCTGTAAGCAAGATAGCATCGACCCGTCCTTTTAGCACTGTGCTTGATGCTCCAATTTCTTTGGCAACCTGATAGGCCATTGCTTCATATGCTTCTCTGGCTTTTTCATCTCCCTCTTTTATTCTCATTTCGATGTCCTGAGCAGAGTTAGTACCCAAGTATGCGACAAGACCACCTTTACCCACAATCTTTGACCTCATTTCCTTACGGCTCAATTGCCCTGAATAACACGCATCTACTATTTTCCCAATTGGCAATGTACCACTCCTTTCAGGAGAAAAAGGGCCATCACCATCTAATGCCTGATTGGCATCAATAACCTTACCTTTTTTATGTACCCCAACAGAGATCCCTCCTCCAAGATGGACTACAATAAGGTTTAAGTCGTCATAATTCCTTCCAATATTCTTAGCATGTCCTCTTGCAATTGCTTTCTGGTTTAGTGCATGGAAAATAGACGATCGAGGGAAATCCGGGTGACCGCTATATCTGGCTAAGTTTTCAAATTCATCAACAACAACAGGATCAGTAATGTATGCTTTGGAACCTGGTATCACCATAGCTATTGCATGAGCTAATATTCCTCCCAGGTTTGAAGCATGCTCTCCCATAAGGTTGTTTCTCAGGTCTTCCAGCATTCTCTCATTAACTTTATAAACACCAGAAGAAATTGGCTTCAAAAATCCACCACGACCTGCAATAAGGTTTATTTCCTGAATATCGATATTGGCTTCTTTAAGTTCGTTGAGGATCATTTTCTCCCTAAACTCAAACTGATCAGTTACCTTGTCAAACTTCTCTAACTGTTGAATGCTGTGTTGTATAGACTTTTGAAAAATAGGTCTCAAATTATCATAAACTGCAATCTTTGTTGAAGTTGATCCTGGGTTTATGGCAAGAATAGTTACAGGGTTCATAATCTCAAACATTTAAAAAAGCACCGTCGGCAGCGGCTAAAATTATACTATTGAGTTTTGATTCATTTGAATCAGCCCGCGATGTAAGTACTATCGGGGCAGAAGCTCCAAGTACAACTGAAGCTGCGGATCCTCCTGCCAGAAATGCTAATGATTTATACATGACATTGCCACTTTCAAGTTGAGGGAAAAGCAAAAGATCTGCATCGCCTCCTATCTCTGCTGAAATGTTCTTTTGTCTCGCACTCTCTTTGTTGATAGCGCTGTCCAGGGCCATCGGACCATCAACCAGACAATTTTCCAGTTGTCCATTTCTTGCCATTGCTTTAATGCTTGCGGCATCTAAGGTAGCAACCATTGCTTTATTAACTACTTCAACAGCAGCGATTATTGCTACTTTTGGTCTTTCCCATCCCAGACCATTCATAAAGGCAACAGAATTTTCAAGTATTGCAACTTTATCCTTTAGGTCGGGGTTCATATTAATTGCCACATCAGTAAGAGCCAATAGTTTGTGATAGGATGGTATTTCGAAAAGGGCAAAATGGGAGAGGAGTTTACCTTTTCTCATCCCCCACTCCTTATTAAGTATCCCTTTTAGCAAGGTAGCAGTGCTCGATTTTCCTTTCATCAGGATATCAGCACTACCATCTCTTATCATCCTCACTGACATCTCAACCGCCTCGGCATTATCTGGCTTATGGTGGATCTCAATCCCTTCAAGATTAATTCCTGATGATTTAGCAATGTCAAAAATTTTACTCTTATCACCCACCAGAATAGGATGTATTATTCCTTTTGCCCTGGCTTGTTCAACTGCCTCAAGAGCGTGAGTATTTTCCGCCGCTGCAAGGACAAGCCTTTTTAGTTTTTTTGTGGACAGAACACACTTTTCAATATCTGATAAGGAAGCAAACATGTAAGCAATATTTAAGTGAAATTATATTTTCATTTTATTTCATCAACTATTCTTTGTGTGTCTTCTGCAATAACAAGTTCTTCATCTGTAGGAACAACCATGACGGTAATTTTTGATTCTGGCTTAGATATAACTGCTTCTTCGCCTCTGAGATCTCTGTTTTTCTCTTTGTCAAAAACTAAACCTAAGAATCCAAGTCTCTCACATATTGCTTCTCTGGTATTAGGAGCATTTTCGCCTATTCCACCAGTAAAAATGAGTAAATCTAAACCATTCAATGCAGCAACATATGAACCTATATATTTAGAGACACGATAATGGTACATATCAAGCCCAAGCTGAGCTCTTTTATTTCCATTCTTAAAAGCCTCCTCTTCAATCTCTCTCATGTCGGATGATACTCCAGTAATCCCTAGCATCCCACTATGTTTATTTATCAGGATATTAGCAGTATTATGATTTATTTCCTCTTTATCCATGATAAAGGTAAGAACACCCAGATCCATGTCACCAGATCTTGTACCCATCATCAGGCCCTCTAATGGAGTAAAGCCCATGGATGTATCCACTGACTTTCCATTTTCTATAGCTGCCACTGAGGCACCATTACCCAGGTGACAGGAAATAGTCTTTGTAGATTCAACGGGTATTCCCAACACCGAACAAGCTTTGTTAGATACATATTTGTGTGAAGTACCGTGAAATCCATATCTCCTTATACCGTATTTTGTGTACAAGGCATATGGTATTCCATACATATATGCATGGGGAGGTATTGTATGGTGGAATGATGTATCAAAAACTGCAACCTGAGGGATGTCAGGTATTAATTCTTCCATGGCATCAATACCTTTAAGGTTTGCAGGATTGTGCAAAGGAGCCAGTTCGATTAGTTTTTGTATTTCCAGATGAACTTCTTCGTCGACAAAAGAACTGTCTGAAAATTTTTCTCCTCCATGAGCAACTCTATGTCCACAGGCTTCAATTTCTTCGAGCCCCTTAATACATCCATGTTTTTTACTGGTTAAAATGCCAAGGACATATTCTATCCCTGTTTTATGATCCAGGATCTCACCT
>CAYXQX010000293.1:0-5419 GCA_964467485.1 uncultured Porphyromonadaceae bacterium
TTGAAAGAGGTTCTTCCAAGTATGAAAGTACAGCTAATGCCCAAAAAACAGGTAAGCCTCTTTGGAATAGCGAGGGAGGTCCATGGAAGGGGAACTGGGAGGGATTTGCCGAATTGGTAAAAATTTATAACAGAGGTTATGTGATTGGAGGATTAACAAAAACCATTAGTTGGAGCCTGATTACAAGCTATTATGAAAATTTAGCTTTGCCGAATTCAGGTTTAATGAAAGCAAATACACCTTGGAGTGGATACTATGAAGTTGAACCTGCATTATGGGCAGCCGCACATACGACTCAATTTGCTACACCTGGATGGTATTATATAAGCGGAAAAGGATGCGGTTTGTTATGTGATAGCACAATTAGTTATGTAACATTGGTATCTCCGGATTCAATAAAAGATTTTAGTATAATTTTAGAAGCCATTGACCTGAAAAGCCCTACTACAGTTTCGTTTAAACTTATAAATAATATAAAAATAGAGAAGCTTAATCTTTGGAGATCTATCAAAAATGAGGAAAGTTTCGTACAGATGCCAGCTTTAGTAGCTAAAGATGGAGAATGGTCTCTACCAATATTGCCCGGAGCAGTATATTCTATTACCACAACGCAGGGACAACAAAAAGGGACAAAAGTTGCACCGGCTTCACATCCTTTCCCTTTTCCTTTTACAGAGGACTTTGAATCAACTCCCATAGGCAGATCTCCACGTTATTTTAGTGATCAGGGTGGTGCTTTTGAAGTCTTAAAAGGTACTGATGGCAAAAATAAAGTTTTAAGACAAGTAATTACTCGTCCGGCAATCGAATGGGAAGGCCCTGTTATTAACCAAACAGTATTTGGTGATGAACAATGGACAGACTATAAGGTATCCGCTGATATTTTCTTTAATGACCAGTTTAGTACAGCATCAATAAGCGGAAGACTAACAGAAACTTATCGTTCGCATAAAAGACCTGATGCTTATACTCTTGAATTGAAAACATCCGGGATGTGGTCGTTAAATGCAGGAACCAATAATTTAGCAAATGGTATGGTTAAAATAAAGAGGGAGATGCCTACTTCTTTGAAACTTGAAATGAAGGGGACAAGCATAAAAGCCTATATTAATGGCGAAGAAATTATTTCATTAAACGATACGAAATTCTCCAAAGGCATGGTTGGTTTTGGGTCTGATTTTAGTAAGGTAGATTTTGATAATGTTTTAGTAGGTAAATAAACTGGGATTATTTATTTTATTTTTTCATAACTCAATTTACTACAATTAATTCAATACATTTGGTTACTTGAGGATTAAAATAATACTGTATTGGAGAATATATATGATGGTATTGAGTATTTTAACAACTGTACAATTTTGAATATAAGACTTTTAAGACGTTCTTTTTTTATATAAAAATCAATTAATAAAAAATTCCATGAAACGAAGATTATTTTTTAAAAAGGTGGCTACCTCAATACCAGGAGCTATTTTTATATCTACAATTGTCCCTTCTTCTGTTTTGGGCAACACCCTTGTCGGCAATAAAGAATTTGACAGTGTCGGAGACATTACAACCAGCGCTTCTGATTATACACAATCCGAAGTTCCCGATGGTTTACGTATAGGGATGATTGGGCTGGATACCTCACATTGTATCGCTTTCACCAAAACGTTTAACGATGTGAATGCAGGCCCGGAATATGGTGGTTTTAAAGTAGTTGCAGCCTGTCCCACATCAGGCAGTAGCGATATACCTGCAAGCATCGACAGGCTGGCAGGTTTCACCGAACAGATAAAACAATATGGAGTTGAAATAGTAAATTCAATTGACAAATTATTGGAAAAAGTGGATGTTGTTCTGTTGGAAACCGTTGACGGACGAAAGCATTTGGAGCAGGCCATTCCCGTTATTAAGGCAGGTAAAAGATTGTTTATTGATAAACCAATGGCGGCTTCCCTGTCCGATGCCATGATAATATTCAATACGGCACAACACTACAATGTACCTGTGTTTTCCTCCTCTTCACTTCGTTATATAAACGGAATAGATGAAGTGAAAAATGGAGTAATTTCAGGGGCTGACACATTTAGTCCAGCTAAAATTGAAAAAACTCATCCTGATTTGTTTTGGTACGGAATTCATGGGGTAGAACTCTTGTTTGCTGTCATGGGAAAAGGTTGTAAAACGGTCAGCCGAATTGCCAAGCCAGATACCGACATAGTGGTTGGAGTATGGGAAGATAATCGCATCGGAACTTACCGTGGCTTCAGAGCAGGTGGAAAAGGATATGGTGGAACCGTTTTCAGCGAAAAGGAAAACAAAGTGCTTGGTCCCTATAGTGGTTACAATTCTTTACTGAAAGAGATAGCCCGTTTTTTTGAAACAGGTATTGTGCCGGTAGAACCGGAAGAAACACTTGAAATTCTTGCTTTTATGGAAGCTGCTAACGAGAGCAAAAAGAAAGATGGCAGGTCTGTTTTAGTAGAAAAAATAATGGATAAGGCAAATGCTAAAATAAAGGGCAAAAAATATTTTTGAATAAATTTCAATATCTAATTAATAATAATACAATGAAACGAAGATCATTCTTAAAGAAAACCGCGACCACCATTTCAGGGGCTATTTTGGTTCCCACCATCGTTCCTTCTACAGTTTTTGGAAAAAATGCCCCGAGCAACAAAATAAATATTGGACAGATTGGTTGTGGACGTATTGCCCGGAGCCACGACATGGACGAGACCTTAAATTTAGATATGGCAAGGTATGTTGCAGTTTGCGATTTGGACAGCAACAGGGTGAAGGATGGGAAAAAAATGGTGGAAGATTTTTACGAGGAAAAAAATGGTAGTCGGAATTATATTGATGTAAAAATGTATGAAGATTACAGGGAAATGCTTTTAAATCCTGACATTGATGCTGTTGTTATCAGTACGCCCGATCATTGGCACGCCCAACCGGCAATTGAGGCCGCACTGAATGGCAAAGATATTTATATGCAAAAACCCAACTCTTTAACAATTGAGGAAGGAAGGTTGTTGAGTAATGTTATAAACCGGCAGGGAGTGATATTGCAGATTGGTACACAGGTTAGATCCAGTCAACCTCAATTCAGAAGGGCTGCAGAACTTATCCGTAATGGGCGGATTGGTAGGTTACATACGGTGAAATTAAGTTTCCCCGGAGACCCATCTGGCCCTGATTTCCCGGAAACGCCCGTGCCTTCAAACTTTAATTACAACATGTGGCTGGGTTCAACGCCCGAAACTCCCTATATCGAAATGGGCGTTCACCCTCAAAAAGGATATGGCCGCCCCGGATGGCTGAGGCGTGAGCAGTTTGGTGCCGGAATGATTACCGGTTGGGGTCAGCACCAGTTTGATCTGGCTAACTGGGCGATGGATACTGAATATACAGGCCCTTTATCCGTTGAGGCAATAGCCATTTTTCCCAAAATGGGCTTGTGGAATGTTCATGGTGATTTTATGGTCAAAATGGAATACGCAAACGACCTTACAGTTTATGCAAACAATGAAAGACCCGTCGTTATCAGGTACGAAGGTACGGAAGGATGGATTGAAGTATTTCGTGGAGATTATTCGGTAGCAGATAGTGACCCCGTTTCATCAGAGGCCAGGAAAGTATTAAATGCCAGTAATCCCAATATTTTAACTTCAGAAATAAAAGACGATGAAATTCATTTATACCAGTCTGATAACCATCACAAAAACTGGCTTGAGTGTATTAAATCAAGAGAACAACCTATAACACCCGTTGAAGTGGGCCACCGAGCCTGTAGTATTTGTCTGATAAGTCATATTGCAATGAAACTCGATCGGAAATTAAACTGGAATCCGGTGAAAGAAAAATTTAAGAATGATGATGAAGCAAATTCTATGCTTTCTCGTCCGCAGCGATATCCATATGGCACCAACTACATTCAATTATAAACGTATTAGAATGAAAAATAGGACAACAAATATTTTCCGGAAAAATATTCTTCTAATTGGAATTTTAGTAGTCTCTGTCATGTTTTTGAATGCACAAGAAACCATCAAGGGATTGTACTATTTTGACCATTTACCCATTTCCATAGAAATCAGCGAGGTAATAATTACTCAGGTAACCCGGCTGGATAAATTGCCCGAAGGTTTTCCTGAAATTTACCTTGCCCCGGGTTTTTTCGACAATCAGGTGAATGGATTTGCAGGTGTTACTTTTGCGCTTGGGGGTGGTGAACTTACCTTGGATGGTGTAAAAAAAGCAACTAAAGAACTATGGAAATACGGTGTGACATCATATATGCCTACACTGACTACCAACACTCGCGAACTTTTTTTTAGGAATTTGTCAATACTTAAAAATTCAAAAAGTGACGAAAGTTTGTATGGTTCTATCGTAGGATTTCATTTGGAAGGGCCTTATATTAGTCCTGAAGACGGGTACCGCGGGGCTCACCCGAAAGAGTACGTGCGATTGCCCGATTGGGGTGAGTTTATGGAATTTCAGGAAGCCTCCGGAAATAATATTATACAGATAACAGTAGCTCCTGAAATAGAAGGGGCGCTAGATTTTATTTCCAAATGCAGCCGAAATGGAATTATAGTGGGACTGGGCCATCATAATGCGCCAGCCAAAACGGTAACGGAAGCTATCGACCGGGGAGCCAAAATTTCCACACACCTCGGCAACGGGATGGCGGGTACTGTCAATCGGCACCGCAATCCGTTCTGGTCGCAATTGGCAGATGATCGCCTGAACATCAGCATCATTTGCGATGGTTTTCATCTACCGCCCGAAGTTATTTCAGTTTTTTATAAAAGCAAGGGAAAAGAAAAAATAATACTTACATCGGATGTCACCAGCTATGGAAGTTTACCATCTGGTAATTACCGGACAGCGGAAGGGCATTCCGTTCAAATCACTTCAGAAGGGATGCTGTGGAACAATGACCAGGGAGGACTTTACGGTTCGGCGTCGCCCATTACAGAAGGCATCGGCCATATTATGAAAGTGACCGGATGTTCGCTGGCCGATGCCGTACAAATGGCCAGCACCAATCCCGCTAGGCTCTACGGCCTGAATGACCGCGGAACGTTGGAGCCCGGCAAACGTGCCGACCTCGTATTATTCACGCTGGAAAACTTTCAGGTGAACATTCAAAAAACCTGGGTGAGTGGAGAGCTGGTTTACGACAAAAATAGAAAATGAACAAACGAATCAAAAAGATAAGCATTGCTTTGGCAGCTGTGGGACCGGGTCTTTTTCTTACTGGTTACAACATAGGCACCGGCAGTGTAACTACTATGGCCAAAACTGGAGCTGAGCATGGCATGGAACTGTTCTGGGCATTGGTGCTATCGTGCATTTTTACTTTTATCTTGATGGTGGCTTACGGAAAAGTAACGCTGGTTTCCGGGAATACGGCATTGTTCAA
>CAYXQX010000294.1:0-3764 GCA_964467485.1 uncultured Porphyromonadaceae bacterium
CCATGTCCAAGCCCTTTAATGATATGCGGTTTTAAAATTTTCCCATTATCTGTAACCTGATATCCGACTATCACCTTTCCTTCGATCCTGGCAACTTTGGCTTCATCGGGATATCTAAGATTTTTGGCTACAAATTCTTTCATTGCATGGTCACCGCCCAAATATTCGGGCATTTGCAAAAAATCATCTTTATCTTTGGATCTCTTCATAGCCAACTAAGTCAATTATCTTAATCTGAAACAAAAAGGCTCTTACTGGAAAATTTTGGATCGCTGGTCAGGTTTACCTTTAATTTGCGCAATCCGGCCTCATCTCCCGATGTTGGTATGTGAGTGAGATGAACTTCGCAGTTCCGCAGTTTTTTAAGACTTTCAAGTGCCATTTGGGCCGCCGGATTCGATAAAGCACTAATCGCCAATGCGATCAAGGTCTCATCAAGATCCAGACTAACCATCTTCCCATCAAGGATATTCTTTTTCAAATGAGATACAGAATCGATAATATTTTCAGGTATAAGGTACATGCTCTCTGGCAATCCTGCCAGATATTTCGTTGCATTGAGGACCAAGCTCGATGATGCATGCATCAGGGGAGAGTTTTTGCCTGTGATAATTGTTCCGTCATCTAGCTGGATGGCTGCCCCACAAAATATGCCATCACTACCTTTCCCTGATTTCTCCGCTTCAAGTGCCGCTAGTCTTGCAGGCAAAACAACCAGTCTGTCATCAGCCTTTGCTCCGGCTTTAAGCATTATTTGAGAAGCCAGTTCAAAGGTATCTTTATCTACTAATCCAATTGCATACTCAACAGCACAACGAAAATACCTCCTGATGATCTCCTGATGTGAAGCTTCTGTTATCAGACTGTCATCAATGATGCCCATGCTAGCCCTGTTTACTCCCATATCTGTGGGTGATTTGTACATAGACTCCCCTCCTGTAATTTTTTCTATCACTCTCCGCACTAGGTGAAAAGCCTCTACATCACGATTATAATTAACGGCAGACACATTATAAGCATCAAGGTGATCCTGATCAATCATCACCACATCTCCCAAATCTACAGTAGCAGCTTCATAAGCGATATTAACTTTATGGTCGATCGGAAGGTCCCATATTGGGAATGTCTCAAATTTTGCATAACCGGCTTTAAACCCCTTTTTATAATCGTGGTAGAGATTGCTAAGGCATGTACCCAGTTTACCGCTTCCCGGTCCCGGGCCGGTAACTATCACGATAGGTTTTTCAGTAGTGATATATTCATTTGCTCCATATCCCTGATCGCTAACAATAGTGTCAACATCAGCAGGATAACCCTGGGTGGGATAGTGAACATAAACCTTAATCCCTCTCATTTCCAACTTATTTTTAAAAGCTTTGGAAGGAGCCTGGTTTTCGTAACGGGTTATAACAACAGCTCTTACATCTATTCCCCAGTCCTTGAAATCATCAATAGTTTTAAGGGCATCAACATCATAGGTAATACCGAAATCAGCTCTAATCTTTTTCCTCTCTATTGCCCCGGCATGAATGCAAAGAATCACATCGATCTTGTCTTTGAGGAGCTGCAAAAGTCTCATCTTAACATTAGGGTCAAACCCAGGCAGGACTCTTGCGGCATGGTAATCATACAATATTTTACCCCCGAACTCAAGGTACAGTTTATCATTGAAGCGGCTTACTCTTTCAAGTATAGAGGCTGTTTGTTCCTTTAGATATTTCTCATTATCAAATCCGGGCTGATATAAATTTTGCATTTGTTTTATTTCTCGATTTAAGCTTTCAAAATTACAATATGTATTCTATATCGCCTGAATAATTGCAGTTAAGTTACTACTGAATTATCACCCTCTGTGTACCTAAAGCTATACCATCTATGAGTACACGGCAGGAATATATGCCTGCAGCAGAGTTAGCAATTCTTGATCTGAAAGAAAAGGGAATCAACCAGGTTCCCTGATATCCCAAATAATGGACCATTTCGTCAACTATTTGTCCGGTTGGTGAATAAACCTGAATCATCAATTCTCCGGGTCCTGCGTTTTCAATTTTAAAACTTGTGCTTTCCTGTACAGGATTAGGATAAATTAAAAAAGCAGGTATTTTGTTCGTGAGTGTTTCGATAGATGAAGAATTGTTTATCAGGGGGATATTCTCATCAATCCAAAGAAGTCGTTCGTGGATCCAGGTCTTAAGAAAATCTATTTCATTCTCATAAGTCCCTCCAACATAATAGTTTGGCCATAGCTTTTCATCCAAGATAGGCCAAATCTGGAAATTTCTAATCCTTGAAGGCTCGAGATAAGAGGTAGTACTATCAATGAAATTAAAAATTGTCTCTTCACAAAGGACATTTTCTCTTAGCTTATTCCATCTATCCACTGCTTTATCTTTAAAGAAATCATCCTCAACAATTTTCTCCCACCAAAATGGATTTATTTTATACCTCTCATTGCAATAATAGTTAAACATGTAGGCCCAGCCAGAGCTTGAGGCACATCCACAAATGTCATAATTGCCCATTGAATAGTTAAAATCCCATAATGGCCCCAACTTCAATTTAGGGTCATTGCTATCCCTGTCCTTATGAAAATACATACTTGATCGGAAAGAATCAGCATCGCGAAACAACTCTCCAATCAGGAAAAAATCAACAAAAGATTCAACATCAACAATACTCCGGTATCCTGTTTCCGGATCCAGGTAATTTGGGCCATTCATAGTAATCTCAAAATCACTAATAAACCCTTTAATATAGTTTAGTTGTTTGTCTGCCACCACTTCGGGGCGAGGATACACCAGAACCCAGCTTACAGTTTGTTCAATAGCGTTGGTAGGAGGAAAGGGAGAATCCCAACTTTCCCTATCCCAACCGGTATTACGGTCTACCTTAACAATATACCCACCTGTCAGGCTATCCCCACTAATATCATCCTCATTCATCTTGGCGATATCAACGCGGTCATCATCACGTTTAATTCGTTCCATAAAAGCAAAAATGCCCATCTGCTTTCCATTCAGTACCACATCCACATACTTGGTCCGGGGAGCCCAGACTCCTGTTTCACTTCCGATCCAATAGGCCATTACATTCTTCAGCATAGTTTTATCTGAATATGGGCCGTATAACACCCAATCATTTTCTTTGGGCATACCAAGCAACTTCACATTATTGTTCTCACCAAGAGAATCTCTGGTTTCCAAAGAATAAGATATTTTACCATCCTCCACATACATCCACCTTGAAGAATTTCCCCGTTGCTCAATAGCAATGTGTCCGTCATATTCATCAGGATTATCCAGAATGGAATTGATCTCTCCTTCACCCCTGTTGTTTATCTTCATCCAACCCGGGATTTTGGGTTCATCAGGAATCTCTTCTCCATAGGTATCTATCACAATAAGAGGCAGGGTAGATGATATAACATTAGAACCAAATATTAGCTCGCGATGGTCTGTTTGTGCGGCCAAAGGGAATAGAACCAGCTGCAGCAGCATAACGACAGGAAGGGTAATCTTGAATATCGTCATTATCGTTTGGAAAGATTATGAACCAAATGTACGAAAAGAATGTATTGAAGAAATGTCAAGAATCTACCCTAAACAAATGGAAAGATATAAAAAGGTATTCAGTCCGGAAAAGTTCGACTTCATTGGATGCCATTACGGCCAAGCGCAAGGCCGGATACCCGACCGATGAAATGACAAATTTATTCTGATGCTTTAGGGAAACTTGGTGCAATGGAAACTTTTGATCAAGATGGA
>CAYXQX010000294.1:3774-5416 GCA_964467485.1 uncultured Porphyromonadaceae bacterium
AATACAGCTTTCTAATTTGTGTAAAAGCACTGACTATCACAACTAATGTAATACCCAATTTATAAATCAGTTGACCCTCTGAATCAAATAACCAAACTAATCCCAACAATAATAGACCTGCTATAAAACTGATAATAAAACGAGTTTTACCAGAAAACTTCTTCAGAAAATATCTTGGTAGAACCAAAGCTAAAGCCATTATTACTACTAATACAATTTCCATAATTCATCTGTTTGGTTGCACATTTTCTGAAGTGATAGTTTAGTATCAGCATTTAAAAGAATTAGATACTATATCTTTAGGCTAAAGGTAGCTGAATTATTCGGACCTCAAACATGCTGAAAAGTGGGATAAATTACTTGGGAAAGTTATTGTTAGTGCAATATGTACTGTAAGTGCCGGTTGAAAAGTGAACAGCTGTGTTGGTTGATTGATACCCTACTGCATGCGCCGGACAAGTTTGGACTGTAGTTATCTTTTCTCCCACCATTTTGCAATACCGTGTTGTTCGTGAAATCCATTAATTATTCTTGCAGCCCTTGATCCCCCCACTGTAAAAGCAACTGCGATAATAAATGCTGCTTGTTTCATTCCTTTTAGGCCCTTACTAAAAACCCAGTTCGATATATCAGAAAACTCAATTTTATTTTTGACCTTACTGTTTACACCTATTTTGTTATACTTTATGCCTGTTAAACCTTGATAAGCTTTTTGTGACCATTTATTATTCCATGGTTTCCAGTCTCCGGTATTTTTATTCCAGGTTGAAATTATATTGTCACAAATGAGTAAAGCTACATCGTAATCCTTCCCAATCCAAAAAGCTCCATAATTCCTTTTTATTCGATAAGAAGTAACACATTCATTCCACTTCAAGCTTAAGTCCCAGGGTTTTACACTCGCATTTTCTTGTTTTGACTTTTTAAAACAAATTTTCATTGCTTCAAATAGTTCCTGGAGATCCAATGCTCTAAACCAGATAATATTATTAGGTGATTTAATGGAAAAAATAAGCCTTCCGTGTTTGATAATTATCCAGGGCCTTACCAAACGTTCAAATAAATATTCGTATTGTTCTTTTGCGTCTTTTGGCCATGAATTTATAGGAGCACCACTTTGACCCCGAATGACATAATCTTCGTATTGAGAAAAAAAGCTATCAATAGAATATTTATCCCATCTCAAAGTAAAGCTAACATTCTTGTATTTCGACATCATTTTCAGACGCCATTTAATATCATAAAATCGATATCTACTTCTTGGATTTATGTTTTTAACAGTTTCAAAATGAGCTTTACTATTGAACCCAAAGTCTTTATACATCCGATCTGCGGCTGACAAACTCATTTGTTCTTTGTTTAATAAATTTTACTTGTTTAAAATCTAATCCAATTGGACAAAACTGTTCTTAAAGTTATTGTATACTTTTTACTTTTCACATTATTAATTAAATATTATTCTGATGAACTGTTGGAATGTTGGAAACTCAGAGAGATTTCAATATTTCAATAGTTGTAAGCGACCGATGTTTTTCCGGAATCAACTACCCCACATCTCGTTTCTTTCAAGAGAAGATATTAAGCCAGTTAAGGTGGGGTCACTTAAAACGGTGATGGGGGAATGTTTAACACAGTGAATACA
>CAYXQX010000295.1:0-5400 GCA_964467485.1 uncultured Porphyromonadaceae bacterium
TGTTAATGAGTTCTTTAGTATTCAGTTGTATGAAGACAACTCTTTAATCTATGCATATGAAGGTGCTGATCCTAGAATACAAGTACCATTCAATTTTAAGGAAAACAGGTTTTACGATCTTCTTTTACAAGTTGGGAGTATTACGACAACAGCCAATACATCTATTCCTGACAGTGTTATTATTCAGCGAGCAGATCTTCGGTATACTGAGATAACTACTTTGAACTACGATAGGATATCTGAAGTAATCATTGAGTGGGCTGATCCTCCTGATACTCAGAATTATTACGAGATTCAACTCCTGAATTCAAAAGGAAGCCCCACATCTTTCTATGGCTTTCAGAATATCAGTGATCCAATTTTACTTCAGGAAGCCGGGCTGGACTTTGAACCTGCTTCATTTGTGTTTTCTGATGTCTCCTTTTGTGGAGATCAAGTTCATATGAGTTTATTGATAGGAGGGTTCCCGAAGGAATTTTGGGTTGTCTTGAGATCCCTGAGCCAAGAGTACTATCAATATATCAAGTCTTGGCACAAACATATTTATCAACAATACACCGGAATTGGAATTGACGATAAACTGGAGGATATTGATTACATCTCACTTCTTTTACAAGGAGACCCTACCCCATTATATACAAATGTTGACAATGGAATTGGGATATTTGCAGGATTCTCTGAGAATATAAAAAAATTCAGAATAATCCAATGAGCAGGCTATATACGACCATAACTTCTCTGGCCATCTTAATGATGATTCTAATTGGTATTCCTGGGATTGGACAAACATGTTCAATCTGTGGTTATATAGAAGACTTGGATACTGGTGAAAAGCTTTTAGGCGCACATGTTTCCTTCAATGGAACTTCAGGAGCCATATCAGATGATTTTGGATTCTATTCGCATAGGACAACATTGAATGATACAATTAGGATCGTTGTTACATATGTAGGCTACCAACCTTATTTAACAAAATTACTTGTCAATCAGGATACTGTAATGAATTTCAGTTTAGTTCCTAGGTTAGATCTGGGGCCAATAACAATTATTGGTATTGATAAGTCAGAATCTGAAAAAACAAATATTATTGGTTTAACTAAGCTTAATCCAAGATTTATTGAAGGATTGCCTACACTTTCTGGAACTCCTGACATTTTGAAATCAAGTCAATTGTTGCCAGGTATCCAGGGAGGTACAGAAGGATCTAGTTCAATAATAATAAGGGGTGGCAATGTTGACCAGAATCTAATTCTTCTTGATGATGTACCTGTATATTACGTCAACCACCTTGGGGGATTCTTATCGATTTTTGATGCTCAGGCTATTAATTCAATGAAAATCTACAAGGGAGGATTTCCAGCCAAATATGGAGGAAGATTATCTGGAATCGTAGATATCAGATTGAAAGAAGGGCGAAAATCAGAGACAAAAAATACAGTCCATATGGGACTTCTATCATCGGAGTATAAAAGAGAAGGCCCTTTGCGGAAAGATACCTCATCTTACATATTATCCATTAGAAGGTGCAATGTAGATTTATTTACAAGGATATTTACATTATTAGACTCAGATGGGGATTTGATGGCAGAATATACTTTTTATGATATAACTGGGAAATTTTCAAGGAAAATTAGTTGGAAGGATAAGATTTTCTTCAGTATGTATTCAGGGCGAGACAAATTATTTGCAAATGGATTCATGGCCTCAGATGAATCTAACATGAAGTATCTCAGCAGCTTAAAAACAACCTGGGGGAATTGTATATCATCTTTTCGATGGAATCACATCTACAATCCTGACTTGCATAGTAATCTAACCCTCGCTTATAGTCAGTTCTTTAATCAGAATGCCATTTTGGCTAGTGTTAAGAATAGAATCTCAAATGAAAAGCTATCGGAACAGAGGCTAAATTATGCATCGAAGATTCAGGATATTATTATCAAATATGATTTTAAATCCCATTCAGTCCCAAATAATAATCTATCATTTGGGATCAATAATACTTTACACTTCTTTAAGCCATATCAATACAAAAGGTTCGATTATTCCACAGATTCTGAAGTCGGTTTTACTCAGCGTCAAACATCACCCGAGATCAGGATATATCTGGAAGACAAGGTAAGAGTCAATGATAATTTCAACCTGAATACAGGCATTCATGGGTCATATTTTAATGCAACAGGTAAATCATACTGGTCCCTGGAGCCTAGATTTTCTTGCGAATGGGAAATTGACTCCAATTCTTCTTTTCAGATGGCTTATTCCAGAATGACACAAAATGTCCACATGGTTTCAAGTTCAGGAATAGGATTAGCAAAAGATCTCTGGATTCCTTCTACAAAATTGATTGCTCCTGGAAAGTCTGATCAGGTGGGGATTTCATATCATTGGAACCCAGACAAGAAACTTCCTATTCATTTCAGTATTGAGGCGTATTACAAAAAGCTCCATAACCTTGCTGATTATAGAGAAGGAGCGGTGTTATTTCAGTCTGATTTTGATTGGGATACATCTATATTGACTGGTGGAGAAGGTACTTCAAAAGGGATAGAATTTTTGTTTGCTAAAGATATTGGACGAATATCAGGCTGGTTTTCTTACACACTTTCCAAACATGATCGGGTTTTCGAGGAATTGAATAATAGTCAGCCATATCCATTTCGCTATGATAGGAGACATGATGCATCAATGGCTTTGCTGATTTCCTTATCAAAAGGAATAGCACTATCGATGACTTGGGTCTACTGGACGGGTGATGCAGTAAGCTTAGCCTCAGCAGAGTATTTAGTGCCTTTAATGGAGGGGAATGCATTGTCTTATGGTGTGGCGCACAGATATACCAAGAAAAATGGATACCGTATGCCTGATTATCATAAACTGGATATTGGTTTGAATTTTAGTCGCAGTTTTTCGAGATTTGATCGAAAAATCTCAATTGGGGTAATAAATGCATATAACAGGAAGAATCCATATTTTTTATTTTGGGCTGAAGACTCGGAGGGAAAAGATAGACTTATGCAAATGTGCATGTTTCCTTTAATGCCTAATATATCAATTTCATACTCTTTCAATAAAGATAAATAATTTTTCAATTTTTGAATGAAGATATTAGAACAGTTGTGCTTCCATCTCTCCTCTGGTAATCTTTTAATCTAAATTGGATTGTCGGCTATAATTTGCCATTCTTTTGCTCAGGGCTAGTTAAATAATTACTATTCCAATAGTATTATGCGGAATCCAAAAGCAGGTTTCTTGAACTTATTAGGTTTCAAAAGGACTCCAGATTAACAGTAACAGAATTTTAGAAATCTAATCTACAAAGGAATCTTCCTCCTAAGTTTCCGGGCCATTTTTGACAGCTTTGGGTCACCGTTTTCGATAATAGAACCCAAAATCTCAGCACATCTATCATATTTATTCAAAGCAAGATATGCCAGAGCCAGGTACCATTGTCCGGTTCTTTCGTAAGAACCCCCGAATTCAATGACCTGGGTTAGGTAAACTATTGATGAACTGAAGTTTTTCTGCTGCATCAGGATCTGAGACAACAGGAGTAGGTAATCGGGATTATTTTCTTCACTGACTAAAAGAGGATCCAGATTTTTTTTGGCCTCTTCGATTTTGCCATCCCTATACAGAATAAGAGATTCTTTAAATCCTTCCAGAAAGTCATCACTACCACGATATTCGATGGGGAATTCATGAGGTGTATAAAATTTGTTATATAATTCACTTCCATCTAATTTTCCAGGTACTGCATTAATAACAATGATCACTGTGATAAGAGATGCAGCGGCAAGGCTAACAAATAATCGACGCGATCTTGCCTTTCTGTTTCTAATGGCTTCTGCCTTAAGTCTATTATATTTTTCTCTCCGGCGCGAATCCAGTTCAGTCTCTGAAATTCTATCCAGAAGTTGTTCAAGTGGGCCGGTATTATTATTGTTTTTTGTCATTTTTGTTTTTGTTTTCCATTCTTTTTAGCCAGAATTTAAGCTCATGATGATTATCACATTCTTCAACCAATTTTAGCAAGGCTCTCAAGGCCTGTGATTTCATTGAGGAGAATGAATTGGATGAATTGTAATTCCTTTCTTCACAGATTTGTGAAGCTGATTTTTCTTTAAAAAAACAATCCTCAATTATTTCTTCATAAGCTTTGGGTAGCTGTTTCATAAGTGTCCTTAAAGATTCTATGCATTTCTCATATCCTTCATCCTTATCAGTTTCAGAATCAGGATTAACTTGGTCCTCATAATAATCCTCTGATCTATAATTGAATTTTCCATCGTCAAGATATCTACGTATAATAATTTTTGCCATCCCGTATAAATAGGGCATAGGGTCAATAATATTTGAAGGAAGGTTTTCTTTTTTACATAGGTCAATAATTACATCATCAAAAACAGTGTCTCGTAATTCTCGAGTATAAAGATTGTGGTTTTTTAATTGACTGGTTATGAATTTAATAAGGGGGGGGGGTGACCAGACCCAGAGCTGTTTTATCGCCCGACCTGATCAGCTCAAAAGGATTGTTTTTATTATTGCTGTCGAATGACATCCTGATTCGTTGGTCATTCTAAAAGTAGCATAAATGCTGTAATAATCTAATCCCACCAGACATAAATAGATTGCATCTAAGGTGGGACTGGATTGTGATTAAGATTTCTATCCGTTTCCTGATCCTGATAGGGGATCTGGAGGATCTGGAGGATCTGGAGGAGGAGGTGGTGGATTACCTGTGTCACCATCGCCGGCATAGACTTTCCCCATTTCGAGAGTTGAAAGGAGGGAAATGCTCCTTTTTTTTTGCTTACATGAATCTCTGATTCCATAATGATTTATAGATTAAGTTTTTAATGGAAGTATCATGTATATACCAGTTGCCAGATGAGAATATTAATGAAAACAGAAATTATTTTCCACCAGATTATCAACAGCTTATAAGATTTGTTGAAAAATACTTTCAAAAACCATTAAGGCATGAAATAGCTGGTTTTGGCCTCATTTTCTCCTCTGCCTGCGAACTCAGAAGATCAAATGTACTTCTGAGGCTATGACCGTAGTACATCCATTTCCCTTATCTGCTAGGAAACTTGAGTTGTAATTATTGAAATCCTTACTTTTTTCAGGTTTTTCGGATTCCTCTAAGAACATTAGCCAAAGCATCAGACCCATACAAATATATATCAGTCATTGACAATATTTTACACCCCTTAGGGTGATTTTAGGAATTTATTCTAAAATGGAATTTTTCTTTTTTGTGATAGGGGCAAAAATTTTTACTGCCTGGATATTTAGTAGCTTTAAACAGTAAAAAAGAGAGTATATTCTATGAGTAAAATGCTTCTGCTGGCTATATTATTTGTGTTACCCTTTTCCCTTCCAGCCCAGGAGAAA
>CAYXQX010000296.1:0-5381 GCA_964467485.1 uncultured Porphyromonadaceae bacterium
CAGTATTTAGCCCATCTGAATTAGAACGCTTACCTTTTTTCACTCTTTAAAGAATAATAAAACCTATAATCTTGATGCTTACGTTGAAGGGGGGTACATCCCCAAGTGCCGGGTTTGGGGCTTAACTGAAAATGGAGATTATTATGCTATTGTTGAGCCTGAGGATTTTATAGAATTCAATAATGCTTCACACAATTATGATCAATTGGAAGTTGATGAAAACGATAATCCAATATTGATAACATTTCAAATTGAAGGCTTATAATCAAAATCTACAGTTTTATTATCCACTATCTCACTAAAATGGTACAATATTATGCCTTGCCTAAATTCAAAACATAGCTTTGTAAATGTGGAATAAGAAATTATAATCAATGGTTTAGGTTGACTAGCCAGGTATCTTAAAAATATACAATTGACGACCAGAACCAAAATCACCAACACTTTCGCTTATTGAGATTTTCAGATAACGAACACTTGGATGCGTGTCGAAATTAAAGACTTTTACTTCGTCATTTTTTTCCCAGAGAAATGGACCGGCTTCTGTCCATTCTTGCTTATCTATGCTGTAATATACCTTCCCTTTTAGAAGAGTTCCATTTCCGCCACCAGATCTTGGCAAATACTCCAGTTTATCCAATTGATTAGCCGTATTCAGGTCAATCGTCATTTCAAATGGAGTTGCCTCTTGGCCCCATTTTGTATGCCACATGCTGGTTTCATCAAAATCAAAAAGTTTTGAAATCTTCTGTCCCCCTTGATCTTTCGCCGTAGCTTCAGCTTTTATGTTTTTAATGGCGAATGTGAGGGGGTCAATTTTTGTCTCTGCTTTAAAGCTAAGCCAGTCAGATACTCCACTTTTATTTACGGCCCGCAGCTTAAAATCATACGCTGTTTCGGGACTTAGATCTTCGAACACAAAGCTTGTAGCTTTAATGGTAGAATAGAGCATATCATTAAAGGCTATCTCATAAAAATCGGAATTCGGTGTTTTGTCCCATGTTGGTTTAAGACTAAAGGCTTCTGCATTAACCTTCATTACCCCAGCATTTTTTGGTGTAGATAATGCACCAGTGCTTATACGATCCTTATCTCCAAGGGCAAAACGGTATCCTTTTATTTCTAGATATATTGGATTCATTGTAATATCTATCGTATTCACTTTAACTAAAAGCTGTGGATTTTTCACAATCTGTATGCTTTCAAATTCGCTCCCTTTCGTGGAGAATTTATTCAAATTCGGAGCGGTATTATAGAAATATCCGTTCTCTTGACGTTCAAACTCAGCAAGGGAGGTGGCCTCAGCAAGCTTAAGCTTCTTATTGCCAATTTTTACTATAATTTTCTTAGGTTGCTCGGTGACATTAATTCTAAATTCCGTAGCTTTTTCTTTTACAAAATCTTCGAAATCACCTTTTGTAGAATGAACAATTACTTGTGCTATACTACCTTTTTTAACTTCTGATTCTATTAAGGTTGTGACACCCTTCCCTATTTTGTAGGCATTTGAAACTCCATCGTCATCATATTCCGTGAACGACGATTTTTCTCCAGGGTAAATCTCATAGATTCTTAGTTTTTTATCGATTTCAGAAACATTATTATTTGGATTGGTCATTGGAATAATTGCACCGCTTTTTACAAAAACAGGTAATTTCCAGATTGGGCTTTCAACATGGTTGATAATGCGATTCCCCTTGTGCGCATCCCCTGTGAAATAGTCTATCCAGGTACCCTCAGGTAAATATATTCCGTTTCGGATATCGTTTCCATCCGCATCGCATGCAGTCTCCTTGTATATTGGGGCAACTAAAAAGTATGGCCCATACATAAATTGATATTGTGTGGATTTTCCCTGGGTATACGAATTCTCAGATTCCAGGAACATAGCTCTTATCGTTGGTAAGCCATCCACAGCTTCTTTTGCAATGCTGTATGTATAGGGCATCAGCTCCGATTTTAGTTTCAGGTAGGTTCTGTTTATCGAACTTGCAGGCTCACCCAGAGCATCTGGATATTTACGGTTCGCGCCCCAGCCATCCATATTTAACTGCATGGGCGTAAATGTCTTCCACTGAAAATCTCTTGTATTAATGTTCGAATTCTTTCCTCCAAAAATACCATCCATATCTGATGTGATATTGGGCTGCCCAGACAAACCTGCTCCAATATAGGTTGGAATATGAAAACGAATATACTCCCAAAAACCGCCTACCTGGTCACCAGACCAAATAGCTGCATGCCTCTGAGTTCCCGCCCAACCATCTATAGAAATAATAAAGGGCCTGACATTTTCACCATATTCACCCATAATTTCGGCTGCATACCCTACTCCATTGAGCCCGAATGAATAACCTGGGCCTACCCAGGCTACATCAGTTTTTAGTACCCTCACACCAGCATCATGAACTTCCTTGACTATATCTCTTTGCAATAGAGCGTTAATACTATCAATTGGATATAAATCTGACTGGGTCCATAATCCAATTTGCACCCCTTTTTTCCTGGCATAATCACCAAATTCTTTCAGGTTCTGAATGTTACCATCAAGCGTTTCTGTTTGTCCATAACCAGCTCCATATCCATCATTTGGCAGAATCCAGCCAAAAGGCATATCTGCATTTTCATAGCGGTCTATCACTGCTCGCGCTGAAAACTGATAATTATTCATTTCTCCATTTAAAGACTCTTTTATTCCGGCTGTGTCTTTCTGACTTTCTTTATAGTGTTTCCCATCTTCAAATAATATCCCTGCTGAATCTTCTTTCCAAAAGTCACGATTATATGCATTCAAATGGCCTTCATAGAAGCCGAATTTTGGCAATAGTATTGGATTCCCTGTTAGTTGATAAAAATCTCCTAACAATGCTGCTGGTGCTTCATTAATCATGAAAAAAACATCCAGATAGTCTGTGTTATGCGTCAGCTTAACACTGCCCTTATTTTCTGATCCAAAATCATATTTCCCTTTTTGGAAGGTGTGCCACATAAAACCATATCCCTTGGATGACCAGTAGTAGGGGGTTGGAGAAGCCACTCCCCCATCTGTCCAAGTACTGAGGTTTTCTATGGCAATTGATTTTCCTTTATGGGAAAAACGACCGTTTTGCACTCCTCCTCCATAAAAGTATTCGTTGCGATCCTCTTTAAAACTTAACGTAACTTGATCTTCTTCGAAAATAGGCAAGGCTGTCTCCTGTAAAACCACTGAGTTTGTTTGTTGATTAATAACCCTAAACAAGGATGTGCCTTGATCAAAAACAATTTTGATTTTTTCGGTGGAAATATGCAACTCATTCTCAGTATCAGATATGGTGATATTCGCAAGATCTTTCTTTGGATTAGTCACCAAGATATGAGCTTCCGGTTCTGCTTTTGGCGCACGTATTCCTTCTCCTGAAATATCCTGAAAAAGGCGGAAAATATTTTCTCCATAAAAGTCAACGAGTAACTCTTGGCCGTTGGAAAAAGAAACTACTACCGAAGTCGCATTTATCTTTTTTGCTGTAATAATTTTATAACTGTCCTGTGCCCCTTGATTCGCCTGAAGATTGCTGAATGTTACACATACAACGAGGGTAAGAAAAAAACTAATAGAGCTTTTAAAGCCTTTGATATTAGAAGCTTGTTTACTATTCATCTGTTTTACTTTGATGTAAAAATAACCCATTATGGAAATATCCCAATATAAGTCACATTAAATTAAGCGATTTAACAATATTAACCTCCCATAATTGAAGCGATGACCTCTTGACTGCCAGTGGCGAGAATTTTCAATATTCCAATAGTTCATAAAAATTACCTTAAATACTTAGAAATGTGGAAAGTATCAATAACTTTAAGTGAAACTATGGTCAATTGGATTTGACATTAAACAATCAAAACTTAAAACCTTTCAAAATCATAAAAAACAAATACAAATGAAAGTAACTATTTCAATATTCAAAACAACATTACTGATCCTTCTTGTTTTAATCTTTGTGCAAATAGACTCTCAAGCTCAAAATCCTCCTGATGCTTTCAGTTATCAGGCAATTGTAAGGGATGCTGAAGGTGTATTAGTAACCGAGAAACCCATCCGAATTCGTATAACTATTTTTCATCCGGGCAATGGAATTCTTCTTCCTGAATTTATTCATTATAGCGAAACAAATACTGCTGAAACCAACGAGAACGGTTTGTTGACCATGGAAATAGGCCGTGGAGAAAGTGACAAAGATTTCGCAACTATAAGTTGGAGAGAAACCAGACCCTATTTTATCAGGACAGAAATTGATATCACCAACCAAGGGAGAGTGCCAAATTATACCATACAAAGTTCAACACAATTACTCAGTGTACCCTTCTCATTAATGGCAAACGAAGCTGATAGTGCTTTTCATGCTGAAAGATCTGACTATGCTGTTAATGCAGAAACTGCTGTTTATTTAAAAGGAGCTAAAACCTATAAAATTGGTGATGAGTATGAATCTGATGGCATTGTTTTTTGGGTTGACGAAACAGGACAACACGGATATGCCTGCAGGTATAAGGATGTTTCTCCATTGGCAGGACAGACTGGCTTTGAATGGTTAAGCAAAGAGGTTTCAATCTATGGTACCAGATGGGCAATCGGTACTGGTCATTATAACTCAATTTTAATGACTATAAGCAATAAGGGAGACCAAAGATATGTTCCGGCAGCATACGTTGATTATCTGGGAGATAACGTTCCCGGGAGAACAGATTGGTTTATACCCTCGGCGTATGAATTAAGATTGCTTTACGAAAATAAAAGCGTTGATCCTGGTTTAACCGGTTGGTATTGGTCTTCCCATGGATACAATCCTGCTAAGGAAGCGTGGGCCCAAAACTTTGATACCGGTGTGAGTGCCCGTCTGGGTTGGGACATTGCCCTTAAGGTTCGACTCATTAGAAAGTTCTAATCGGTTTATGTATGTTGAGCAGTAGAGGGCGTGTGATTTCCTTATCCTTCATTTTTATTCATATGAGTTGGTTTTAATTGTTGAGTTAATAGTTTGTCATGACACTATCTTAATATAATTCACACTTTCATATAAAACAGAGTCTGTACTCTGCTTATCCGCATTAAAACGATATATAACTTCACAAAAGTTTCACAAAACTATTTAATCCCTTAACACAATGTGCTGAAAAATGGTTACATTAAACTCTTTAAATTAAGTAGTTTAGGGCTGTTTGAAAAATGAGATCCAAAAAATACTTTAGTAAAAAAAGAATCATAATATATTACTTGCTGGTTATTGTAATACCGAGCTGCATATTAGGATTTTTGGCATTCAGAGGCATCAGAAATGATCAGGCACTAATTGAACGGGATCAAAGGAAGAAACTTTCAGAATATGGAGCAGCTGTTTTTT
>CAYXQX010000297.1:0-5376 GCA_964467485.1 uncultured Porphyromonadaceae bacterium
TCATAATTCATAACTCATAACTCATAATTCATAACTCATAACTCATAACTCATTTCAGTCTTTAAAACACCTAACATAACTAGCATAGGTATACAATGGATCTTGTATGGAATGATCAGCCCTCCTAAATAGATGGTAAACAATTTCCCAGGAATTCCTGCGGAACACGATTCTGTTAATGTTTTCATCAGGATTCTGAAGGATTTTTATTGGCCTGTCGGAGCACCAATATGCAACAGCTGACCCATCGTAAAAGTATCCCATTGTCGAGTCTCCCGGATTAACAAATTTCATCATTCCATTGAATTCCAGATCAAATCCGGAAGGTGAAGCGGGACCCAAATAATAGAGTAAGTCTATATTATTATTAGGAAAAATTTGGAGAGCCTCAGTCCATTCACTTATCTCAGGAATATGCCATCCGGGTGGACACAATCCCTGCACACCTGCCTTATATTCATAATCAATAGCTTCATCCCATTTATACAGCCCTCCATATTTCAACTTCCGGGTATCATTATTAAAGCTATAAAACTCACCCTGATCATTGTCTGTTTGCCAAAGGGAATCAGATAAATTGATCCCATACCTCAGGTTCTCGGTCATGATCCAGAACCCATTGATTTTGGCAGTTTTATATATCTGGTCATCCCGAGGGTCAACTAAAGAATCAACAAATGGATTATCAGAATATAAAATGATTGTATCCCGGGCAATCGAAGTAATACCTTTAGGATCAATAGACTCCATGATAATTATCCTCTCGCCTTGAGTATTAAAACGAATAGCATGTTCCTTATCATAAGAGTATTCTGTATCCCACTCCGAATCGCCATTCCAGTCCCAGCGAATCTGAATCCCAAAATCAGGGCTTTCAGGATCGAAGGTTTCACGGGCATCGAAATAGAAAACGGTTAATGAATCACCCTGATGTGGTGATACAGAAAAAAAGGATACGGGAGGGAGATTTTCTTTTCTACAGGATAGAGAAAATGAGGTCATTAGAACTACCGTAACCCATATAATAATTCTCTGCATAAAACTTTAAGTTGATGAAAAAACCAGGGGACGGTTCGTTCTACAAAAATACAAAAAGGCACAGGCTGATGCTACTTATATTGTCGATTTAATTAATGTGAAATAATCGTGCTGAAGGAACAGTCTGTTTCTTGATTTCCGGACCCTCCCAGGCCAGTTTGAGTTGGTTGCCTCCTGTATTCTCAAAGAAAGAGATCCTGATAGCATGAATTCCTTTTCCCAGAGCAATCTCCCCGGATAATTCAGTTGCACTATGAGTTCCATCATTATCAATCAAAAGTTTCTCCCCCAGATACATGATACTCCCATCGTCAGAAGTGAGATAGAAAATGTATACCCCATCTTTAGGTATCTCAATGAAACCTTGATAGTCTATTGAGAAATTTTCATCAATCTCCTTGGCAGCAAGATCAAAATTATCAGCCACTCCCTGTTTTTTAGGACTCATTCCCGAATAGGAAGGGACCTTCTCCCATTCACCTTCGTAGTAATTATATTTCAGCCCGCTCTTCAAGCCTGGAACAGTATTTCCAGCAATGGGAGTAAGCTTATTGTAAGTTCTGTATACAGTGGCACTGATTGGGTTGTCATCCAGGAAACAGCTGGCAGCAATTGTAGTGGTTTTGCTTAAATTGATAGGTCCCGAATAGACTGGAGATTGCAAATCAGGTTCACTTCCATCTAATGTATAATGGATTTGAGATTTCTCTTCTTCTTTTACAATTTCTACTTCCAGATTATTTACAAAATTAGATACTGCTGATATAATTTTGGGAGCTTCATAAACTATCGGTTCACCCACTATGTCGAGGATAACGATTGAGTTGATCTGGTCAGGAGCATCGGTAGGCAGGCTAATCTCTACTGCACCTCTTCTCCTGTTAATCTCCAATTCATCTTGATTGGAATCGGTAAGGATATAGCTCCTGATTGGCTGGTTTCCAAGGCTTGGAATAATTAGCTTCCCATCTTCTGGCCAATCAAATACATGGAGGAATAACCTTGTCCCTCCTTCCAATGATTTTTGAGTACATCTACCCCAGGCAAGATCCTTGAAAGGACTGGCCTGAGTTCCATATATTGATTCTCCATTTTTCTTTATCCACTTACCTATTGCAGCCAATCGATCAATGCTTTCCTTGGGAAAGTTGCCTTCAGCTGTAGGTCCAACATTAAGAAGAAAGTTGCCTCCCTTTGAAGCTATATCTGCAAGTTTCTGAAGGAGATCTTTTGTGGATTTGAAGTTTTTATCAAGGGCATTGTACCCCCAATGGTCATTCATTGTCATGCAGGTTTCCCAATCCAAACCGGGTAATCCTGTGGCTGGGATGGTTTGCTCCGGTGTTCCAAAATCGCCGCCAAAGCCTCCTTCTGCTGTAAGGCCTCCCATTCCACCTCGGTTTGCCCCGACTCGATTATTGATAATGATATCAGGTTGCAAGCTGCGTACATAATGATAAATTTCTTCGCCATAAGCATCGTTCCAGGTATTCTCCCATTCACCATCAAACCATAAAACACCAATAGGTCCGTAATTGCTTAAAAGCTCTTTGAGCTGCTTCTTCATATAGTCCACATATTTGTCGAAATCAGCTCCCTCTGCTGTCCGGTCTTTTTCCCAAGTCCTTCTGGGAATATAATCGGGATGATGCCAATCCATTATAGAATGGTACCAGCATATCTTTATATCAGCATCATGGCAAGCATCAGCCAGTTCCTTCATTATATCTCTTTTAAAGGGAGTGGACGAAATATCAAAATCTGTCTGCCTGGAATCGAACAAGCAGAATCCATCATGGTGCTTTGAGGTTATTGTGATGTATTTCATGCCAGCATCCTTAGCCATTTTTACCCATTCAACAGCATCGAATTTTACTGGATTAAACTGAGGTAAGAATTCATCATAAGTTGCCAATGGAATCTCCGCAGTTGTTCGAATCCACTCCGCATGATTGGTGCCCCCGTTCCATTCGCCGGCTGGTACAGAATATAATCCCCAGTGAATAAACATGCCAAATCTGGCATCCCGCCACCATTCCATTCTTGCATCTTTTTCCTCAGTAGTTTCAACCTCCGGGGTATATGTGCTTGTCTGACAGGCAAACATGGCTGTTAGGGCTATTAGTAGGCTTGCTTTTCTTAGTATCATAATTGTCGATTTCAATAACCAATAAAAATATACTAAAAATGGGAGCTATTCATATTTAATTATCATTTTTGCATTTAAATGACCATTATATAATATGAAAAATACTCCCTAACGCCTATGGACAAGGGATTTTACCTACTTTCCAGGATACCTTATTCTTTGTTAGCCCTCTTCTTAATTTGATAAACAATCCCGCTAACAATAAGGGTGATTCCCAGGAACAAGATAAGTACCGGAGATGCGGGTAAGTCACATGTCCATGAGACCCACAGTGCAGGGATAGTCAGTAATAATGCTAGCAGCAAACCCGCTATTATCCTTGATCGCCATGAAGAGAAAAAGAGTAGCGTGGTTGATGCCGGTATGATTAGTAAGGCAAAAACTGTTAGAATGCCCCCAATTTGAACAGCCTCTACAATGACAAGTCCGAAAGAGAAATAGAATAGAAAATCCCATAGTTTTCTTTTACTCTGATTGTAAGTGCAGTCGTCATAACTGTCGGTTAAACTGGTCATCTTCTTGCGAAATACCCAATGAAAAACCCCTACTATTGAAACCACAATTGCTAGTCGGATCACTTCAGGCCAGGCCACCCAGAGAATCGCACCAGTGAGCATGTCATGAATATGTACATCACTTCCTGAACTTTTATCAAGTATAATAACCATAGCAGTTGTTGATACTGCATAGCAAATTCCAATCAATGCTTCTAGGGGAATTCGTATTTTATGGTTTTTAAATACTGAGAAAAGCCCGGCTGCCATAGTAGTGAAAAGCACTGAAAAGAGATATTCAACCATATGGCCCCCCCCTTCAGCGCCATGCCCATGATTGAGGTGTGGCCAAAGAACCAGGGCTAAAGTGCCACCTAATGCAGCTATCTGAGCCAGAGCAATATCAATAAAAATAATCTCTCTTTTAATGACATGAATGCCAAAATATACCAATATACCCCCAAGTATCAGGGTTGCCGCCAGGGGCGCTAACATGAAACTTATAATATCCATATCCTGATTTATTTAGAAGTGATTGGGGCTTTTCTGATGACAACCCACAATGTTAAAAGAACTGTAATGCCTCCAAGCAAACAAACAATAGCAGGCCCATTAGAAATATTCAAGCTGTATGAAAGAATAATACCTGTTATTGAACCAGTTATCCCAATTATCCAGCTCCCAATCATTCGCTTTTTCCAGTTATTGGTGAATAGTGTTATTGAGGCAGCCGGCGCGATTAGAAGAATAAAAATAAGAAAAACTCCTGCTATAGGAACAGCTTTTACAATGACTATCCCAAAAGTCATATAAAAAAGCATGTCAAGCAGTCTTGTTTTGGCAAGCGAGTAATTCCCGGATTGATTCTCAGATATCGCTTTGAAATACTTGTGGGCGATTATATATAGAGCTCCGATACTGGAAAATAGTATTAAGCTAACCCATACATCTTTCCATGTAGTCCAAAGAATATTACCTGTTATGGTTTTAGAAATGAAGTTAGATCCACCGTCGATTTTCTCCGCAAGCAAAAGAGCGAGTCCAAGTCCAAGACAGTATATAATTCCAATATATGCCTCCTGCGGTACTTTTTGATTCGCGAATTTAGTTATTGCAAATATGCCAATGACGATTATGGTGAAGAAATACGATGACAATTCAAGAGCCAGGGATGTCTCAGCAAAACCAAGTAAAAGGCCAATCATTGTACCAAGGGCAGCAATCTGGGCAACAGCAATATCAATAAATATTATGCCGCGCGAAAGGATGTGATTTCCAAAATATGCCAGAATAACCGAGAATATTACACTAATGGCTATTGGAGGTCCTAAAAAAATTATCATGTCCATATCCTACTGTATTGCCTTATTAATGGACTCTATCCAATAATCCAACAGGTCGAAATTTGTCTCAAGTGTTTCCATACCACTCACAAATATAGGCAGGTAGATGGCCTTGATTCCAGTTTTATTTTCTATCATCTGAGGAGATTTCTTTTCAAAATAATTGGCAACCAGCATCACCTTAATGTTCTGATTCTTTATTAGTTCAACTATTTTTTGTACATGTTTGGCTGATGGAGGAATACCAGGTTTAGGTTCTATAAAACCAGCGACATTCAGTCCAAAGGTCTCAGTAAAATATGCCCAATTCTTATGATAAGCAATTACTTTAGCCCCTCTCATTGGCAAAGCA
>CAYXQX010000298.1:0-5365 GCA_964467485.1 uncultured Porphyromonadaceae bacterium
GCCAGGGGTATGCCATCTAATAATACAAGCGCCTCCTGGTCTCCTGAAAGGTTCTTAACACTATTAACCCTGATATAATCTTGTCCATCGGTATTTCTAACTGAAACGTTTGGCACTACTTCATAAATGACTTCCCGGATATTTGCGAGTTTGATAAATTCCGCAACAACGATAACCTGATCAGGAGGATGAAAGAATGTTACCCTATCAGGATAGTTTTCTATCTCCTTCTCTTTATATTCAGGTATATATCCGTATATATTATTTAGTTGAAGGTTAGTGTTCAGAGCCTTAAGATACTGGAGCTCTTCTTCATTCAGGCTGAATTTCTCGATAGTATTATTTAGAGAAGGCTCAAAATCAGGATTTACAAAAATCTGCATCCCTGAGTCGGTTTGCGAAGTGAAATTGAGAATATAATCGCTTGTACCAAGCTGATCAGGCAGTGAGAAATAGAACTGACCATTTTCATCAGTTGTGCAGGCGTCAAAATAATTGTTGTTGAGCACAGTAAGAGAAATACCAATATCGCTGATAGTAAGTCCGGAGGACTTGTCAAAAATTTTACCTTCTATTATTCCTGATCTTGTTTCCGGTAAATATGCCATCTTGTTGCCGACTTCATCCTGCTCATCCAAAATGGAGTATACATTATTATTTGAGTATGAATTTCCAAGTAACCATCCTTTAAAAGCAGAATGATCATTTGGGATATTTGAAGTGCATGGCCAGCCTTTCAAACCAGGAAGATGATTTATATATGGATTGTTTGGCTCTTCCATCCCAATAAGAATGGATAGTTCCGCAGAATCACCCGGGAAGTTGTAATCCAGAGAGTAATTACTTTTTATATCAAGATAATTACTGGTATCCGACAGACTTATATTGACTGTTTCGGCATTATATTCCGACCATAATCTTTTTGATAAAATGGTATTGTCTTCAGCTACCAGTGTGAACTGAAAAATTCCATTTGGTAAAACTGTTTTTGGAATTCTGAATTCAGCCTTATCAAGATTGATTTCTTCTGATTCCCAAATGGATGTATAGGACTGATGGAGAATAAGTGTAGCTGTTTTATTCTTTCCTGATGTTTCTCCTGATGTTATTACCTGAATATAGGAACCGTTATCACTGATGATTAAGTCCAGTAAGCCTTCTCTAATGACCTCGGCTGTTTGAGAGTATTGAGATGCTTCACGACAGTCAATTATTACCTTATAAGAATCCTCCAGTTCTAATTCTGTGTCCAGAAGGGACCATCCGGAAGCATGGGTGGCAAACGAACAAATAGTGTCACCTGATGAGGCAACAAGTTTACCATGAATTTCCACGCCCTGCTTGTTGTCATAGCCTGAATAAATGCCAGTTGAGCCTCCCTTTGGGAATAGCTTGACTGCAATCTTACCGGGATTAGGTCTGAGATAGGCTGGATCATTCTCTTTAGTATTAAATACCTTGATAGCCAAAACAGCATAATCTGAGAAATCGAAATTCCGCATCCAGTTTGTATATGCCCTGAGGTAATACCATCCGGATGGGGATTCTGGGGGCAGGACAAATACTCCTGCAATGGTGCTGTTTTTAAGAACCAGGTTTTGTTGTTTAATTGCCTGTCCTTTGGAATTAAGTAGTTCAACCTTTATGTTTTTACTCAAATAGGATTGTAGATAGGTGTCCTGTTCTATCAGTTTAGCATTAAAATCAATATTTTCACCTGATAGAAATAAATGGCGGCTACTGGACAGCCAAATTGTTTCGTGGTAATTATTATATACCGATAAATTATTCTGAGACATTGCACCGGAAGATAGGATACAGATCAGGAATAGGGTGATATGTATTCTGATATTAATTCCCATCGTCCCAGAAATCAGGTTTTTCCAGCGTTCCGTTTTTTAAGGTACAATCGAAGCATTGTGGAGATGAATACATATATGCCCCTGCATCATATTCATACATTATGTATGATCCACTGGGGATTCTATACCAGGGAAGATCTCTGGTTCCGATCTCTTCTTTGGGGCAAAAAACGGGAATTACCTCAAACTCAAGCGGTCTGTCGACATAGATTCTTTTCTCTGAAAAGCCAGCTGCCTCAAATATTCCGGTAACCATTACTGAAGGATCGGAAGTGCATCTGATATTTCCTTCAATCCTGAATGGTTGGGTATCGTACATTCCACCGTTTTGGTTTACCTGCCTTGCCATTTCGTCCCAGAATTGCCACATTTTCCTGGATATTTTGTATTGCTTGACATTCAAACTATATCTAATCGACAATGCATCACCGTATTGCGATTGGAAATGCAAGGGTGATTCTAATATTTTGTTTTCTGAGATTCCTTCGGTATTTGCTACGTATATCCCTTTCATTGTATTGGATGTCCAGCAAAACTTAACATCATTATTATTGGCTGGAACCTGGGTTCTGTTTATATAGATGTGAGTGGCATCGTAAAAGCTGCGGAAAAAATATGTTGCATCTGATTCCCATCTAAAATACGAAGGACCATCATAATCATCATGGGTGCTTACATAGAAATGATAGCCATCGTAAACCGGACTGGATTCAGAAAGCTTCTCTTTAGTATGCTTGAAGCTAATACTGTCGATTGGTGTGCCATCTAGCATTGTTATTTCATCCGACTCAAAAGTGTTACCCTCAAAAACAACCTCAAGCTTGTATGTTTTTCCGGGTTCAGGTTTGAAATTTGAATCGGCCATATAGATACCTGGTGAGGTTTCACTAAAGATAGCTGTTCCGGAATCAAGTTCAGCAACACTAACCATCGCCCCGGAAACATTAGCTCTTTGAACAATTGAATTGATTCCTGTGCTTGAAATTATTGGAGTGGAATGAGAAATTCTTACCCTTTGCAAATTGCTATTATCATTACTTATCAGGCATTCAATAAACAGAATGTTATCGTAGCTGGTGGTTTTTGGAATAAACGGATCCACACATGATCCGATGAGGATCATTGATAATAATATGATGACCTTATTCAACCGCATAATTCCCAAGCTTGAAATTGTAACTTATCGTGAATATTGGTTCGCCGTAGATTGAAAGCTTATATCCTTTTATATCACCCCTGTCATTAGTGAAATATATTGAGTAGGCATTTCTTCTGCCGGTTAGATTATATATCGAAAACATCCAGGAGCTGTGGGCAAGCTTATCCTTGCGTAGGTTTCCTTCAATATTTAAGGACAAGTCAATCCTGAAATACTCGGGGATTCGGAACTCGTTCCTCTTCGAGTAGTTTACAACCTGGTAATCATTAACAAACATATATCCGGTAGGGTAGGTAATGGGACGACCGGAGTAATAAACCAGATTTGACGAAAGACTGATTCTTCTGGATATTTCAATATTACCCACCAGATTTAATGCATGAGGCTTATCGTAATTAGCAGGATATTCTACCCCTTGGTTAATTCTTTGCCAGGGTTCTTCCCCATCCACATGAATGATTGATCTGGAATAAGTATAACTGAGCCATCCATTCAGTCGGCCGGTATTTCTGCGTAGGAAAAATTCCATGCCCCAGGCATTTTGTTTGCCCTGTAGAACCAGTGTTTCAATATCAGGACTATAAGTGAGATCAACCCCGTCTTTGTACTCAATAATATTTTTACCCTTTTTGTAATAAACCTCAGCAGACGTTTCAATAGATGAATTCAGTAGATTTTTGTAGAGCCCCAGGCTAACCTGATCTGAAATAGGTGGAGCAATGAAGGGGTCTGTGAGCTTCCATCTGTCGGTGGGCGAGATGGATGTGGTATTTGATAGCATAAAAAGGTACTGCCGCATACGGTTATAACTCCACTTAATTGAGAAATCATTTGACAATGTATAGTTGAAAGCTGCTCTTATTTCCGGTCCGGAATAATGTTCAATGGACTGGCCCGAGGAATAAGATATTGTGTCAATTACATTTTCAGGCTCGTATGGGGAGTTCTCGACATAGTTGTAAACATCGTTGGGTCCCAGGTAGTTAAACAAGCTGTATCTCAAACCTCCGTAAAAATTAAGCTGATCTGTAAGGGATATTTCGTCTGATACATGGAGGGCATATTCTAGTCCGTTCTCCTTTCCAAAATCAACAGGAGAAAGAATAGACTCATCACCGAAAGAACCCAAAACACCCTGATCCAGGTGATGTAGTATAGCACTTCCTCCAAAACCCACTTTGTGCCCCACCCAGGGATAGCCTGATATATTGATTTTAACCTGTTCCGATCTTACCTGGAATTCATGCTCAAATGACCTGTCGGCCTGAATAGTGTTTGATTGGTAATTTGTATACTGGCTAAATACTCCGGCAGTTTTTAAATTCCAGGTACCACTCAGGGGGCGATTGTATGTAATAGATGTACCAAGATTCTCATATCGAAATGAGTTTGTGCCGGCGAGGTTGAATTTGTCTCTGCTATAATAACCGAAGACCTCTGTAGTTGAATTGTTCTCCCCCAGAAGGTGCACGCCACCCATAATATCGTAGAAATTGGCCTCCCTGTTTAGAGTTTCTGAATCTTCCAATCTGCCCAGTATCCAATCGGAATAAGTTGACCGGGTACTGAAAATAAATGAACTTTTATCTTTTTGTATTGGCGCTTCAACTAGTAGTGAGGCAGTAACCGGACTAACACTTCCTCGTGCCCCGAACTTCTTTTTGTTCCCTTTACGGGTGGAAATATCAAACACTGAGGCCAGCCTGCCGCCATACTCCACCGGGAAGTTGCTTTTGTAAAGGTTAAAATCACTGATCATATCAGGATTGAAAGCTGAGAAAAATCCAAGAAGGTGGCCTGTATTGAGTACTGGAATTTCATTCAGAAGGAATAAATTTTGATCAGAGGCCGATCCTCTTACATTGAATCCGGCAGAACCTTCACCTACGGTTTGTACGCCGGGCATAAGCGTTGCAACCTTAAAAATGTCTCTCTCGCCCATAACTGCGGGAATACTTTTTATGTCTTTAGCTCCAATTTTAGTGAATCCCATCTGCATCCCTCTAACATTGTCGTTTCTTCCCGAACGAACTACAACTTCCTTAACATCAATCATCTTGCCCTCCATCTCGATATTAAGTAATCCTGAGCCTTTTATATCTACCAGGTAAACCTCATTTTCCATACCCAGACAGGATACATTCAATTTGTATGATTCGCCTGATCTGAGGTTGATGGAGTATGTGCCATCGGCATCGCTGATTGATCCAATGCTGGTGCCCGGAACTACTACGGTTGCTCCAATTACAGGTTCACCATTGGCCGCATTTGTTATCCGTCCGTTAATGATAACCTTACGCAAATTCTGTGCAGGTTTATCTGCACCAATAACGGCTTTTTTAAC
>CAYXQX010000299.1:0-5363 GCA_964467485.1 uncultured Porphyromonadaceae bacterium
TGATCTGTACACCCTGAAGTTTGATTCTGTTAACTATTTTCAGGGAGCCATAATGAATGGGAAAGTTGTTGATGCTAACTGGTATGTGTATAATACCAAGGGTGATACAGTCTTTTCTGAGAGTATGATTTCAAGAGATTATGATCAGTTAATACTCGATTGGGGCTTATCCATTAATATAACGCAAAGTGAATTGCCATTCAGGCCAGGGGCATTAAATAATGGTTTTCTGGAGGCTACAATGCAATTTGAGGATCGGGCGGAGCCTTGGTTGGATTTTGTTCCTGATGATGATCGTGATGGTCCTCGGAATTGGATCAGAGCAGGCTACACAGGAAGCGACTATTCTGGCGACCCTGAAGCTGTCTATGAGGACATACTTGGTGGAACATGGGCCCCATTTAAGCAGGCTTACCTTGGAACTAATGGGGTTTCCTACGATAGGGCCCTGGCTGCTATTAAAACTGATAAACAGCGTTTGGCCTCAGTTGATATTTATTTTACCCCCGACAGAAGCAAATGGACCCGCTCCCCGGTTATTGAGACAACTGATGATGAAGCTTTGTCGAAGGGCAATGTGGAGAAATTTGATCTTAGGGCTGACCAATCCATTGACAAATGGGGGGAATCGGCTGAAGCCGGTATTGGCCCTGATTCTCTTAATGCAGAGGCTGCATCTTATATCTCTGAAACAGGCATGGGATGGTTCCCTGGATATGCAATCGATGTGGCCACTGGTGAGAGGTTGAATATTGTATATGGGGAAAGCTCCTGGCTAACAGGTGATAATGGAGCCGATATGATGTGGAACCCATCGATCAGAGAAGGATCAAAGATTTACGAAGCCAAAGAGGGAGTTGATGTGGATCCGCTTGATGTTTTCTTTGGTGGGAAGCACTTTATCTATATTATGGGTCATAACCACAATACACAGGCTGGCAGGCCTGATAATTATTTCCCCTCCTATGATGAGGGTAAGTATTTTACGGAAAGAATGCTGGATGAAAATCCGGTTACAAACAGATATGCGAAACGTGATCTTTTTGTAAATGCTATGTGGTGTGCCATCCCCCTGTTAAATCCGGATTGTTTTGATGAGGATGATATCAAGGATGATCCCTATGGCTTCGTAAAAAATGAATTAAAAATCAGGATAAGAGTAGTTGACCAATACAGTGTGGACGTGCATGATTATGCTATTCCGGATTCATTGGCCTTGAATAATAACAGGCCCATGTACACTTTTGATACAAAGGATATTGCCACACTTCGCGGTTCGAGATTTTACCCTTATGATGTATTGGAGATGGTAAACATTGTTCCTAATCCATATTATGGCGGCTCCGGTTATACTAATCCTGATCATGAATACGGGGTGAAGATTATTAATCTGCCAACGGAATGTGCTATATCTATATTTAGCTTAAGTGGAAATCTTGTCAGGAGAATTCATAAAACCGAAAATCCAAGCTGGATCCATTGGGATTTAAATAATCAACATGGCACTGCTATAGCCAGTGGGGTATATATCATTCATGTTGATGTGCCGGGGGTAGGGGAAAGAGTGCTGAAGTGGATGGGCGCAATTCGATGATGTGATGATGTGCTCCCCTCTCCTATGAAGCGAAGCGTAATACAGGAGAGGGGCTGGGGCTGGGGGTGAGGCGGATGTGACAATGAGAAGATATTATTTGAAATAGTGAGAAGACTCATATTGTACATATTGATGTTATTGTTTTCAATGAGCCTGATGGCCCAAAAGAAGGAGCATGCTGAATTCCTTAAGTCAATTGAATCTGAAAATCTTAAGTCTTTGTCGGCAGGTTGCCAGATGGGACGTTCGGTTACGGAAATTTCCTTGAACAATGTAAGAACATATCTATACACTGATGGAAATTTGTGGTACAACTATGAGGATAATTCAGCGGGATATGAAATACCTAAGGGATCGGGAAAAACTTCTATATATTCTGGAGGTTTCTGGATTGGAGGGAATGACATCTATGGTAACATGAAAATTTCAGCTACCCATTTTAAAGGATCTAGAAATTTTTGGCCAGGCCCATTGATAACGAGTGGAGAAGAAGCTGGATCAACAGACTACGAGATTTGTTACCAATACGATCGGCATTTTCAAATATCACGCCAACAGGTTGAGGCATTCCGGGATTGGTATAACACACCTGATGAGGCCAAAACTGAAACATTTGGAGCTTATTCAATTCCCGATGCTATCCTTAGTTGGCCAGCACATAGTGATGTTGCTGCCGGCTATGACTATTACCTGGCCCCATTTTGGGATAATAATGATGATGGTACTTATGATCCTTATGATGGTGATTATCCGTTCTTCGACCTTGAAGGAACACTCCAATGTGGTACAGCCAGAGAGCACGATCTCTCAAGGCTTTATGGCGACCAAAGTACCTGGTGGGTATATAATGATAATGGGAATCTGCACCGGAGCCCTAATGGGGTAGGGATTGGAATGGAAATAAGGGCTCAGGCTTTTCAATTTTCCACCAATGATGAAATAAATAATATGAGCTTCTATAATTTCCAATTCATTAACAGATCTAATATATCTCTGTTTGAGTCTTTTGTGGGACTATACGTAGACGGAGATCTAGGATACAGAAATGATGATCGTGTGGGTTGTCATGTCTCAAAGGGAATTGGCTACTTTTATAATAGCGACAATTTTGATGGAGAAAGTGGTGATGAGGATCGAGCGTATGGAACGAACCCACCAGCTATTGGATTTGATTTTTTTGAAGGACCATACAAAGACCCTAATGGCATGGATGATTGTTCAAGTTATGATAGAAATGATAATCTAATCTGCAATGAATGTATTTTAAATGGCAACATCAATGGGATTAACTTTGGGGACGGAGTTGTTGATAATGAGAGACTTGGTTTGAGTCGATTTATGGCTTATATAAATAATGGTGGAGTGGGGTATGGACCTCTATATTTCGCTGGAGATTATCATAAGGCCCTTCAAGGACGCTGGAACGATAACGAGAGTCTTCGATATGGAGGAAATGCTCATCCTTCAGGTAGTTCTGGTCCAATAACTTATTATATGTTCCCAGGTAACTCTGACCCATGTGGCTATGGTCAAGGAGGGGTCACAATGCCGGCCTGGTCGGATGATTCTTCAGAAAATGAGAAAGCGGACAGAAGGTTTGTTCAATCCTCTGGTCCATTTACCATGGAACCTGGCGAAGTTAATGATGTTACAATGGGAGTAATATGGGCCAGGTCTTTTGAGGGGGATCGTTTTGCTTCACTGGATAAAATGCTTGAAGCAGATGACAAGGCCCAGGCACTTTTCGATAATTGCTTTAGAATTGTTGACGGGCCGGACGCGCCGGAACTAACAATTCAGGAACAGGATAATAAGCTGATATTCAATATCTGGAATAAGCCTCATTCAAATAACTACCTGGAAAGGTATAATGAAGAGGATCCATATATTGTTTGTCCTGTTAATGATCCTGAATGTGATACCCATTATAGATTCCAGGGTTACCAGGTATGGCAGCTGAAAGACCATAGCTCCACTCTACAAGATGCCATTAATAATAATCCTGATGAAGCACGTCTTGTTTTCCAGTGCGATATCAGGGATGGTATTGGTCAGATCGTTAATCATGAATGGGATAAGAATATGCAGACGAATATCCCGAAAATTGAGGTTGAAGGGGCTGATCAGGGTATTTCCCATTCTTTTGTGGTGGAGGAAGATCTTTTTGCTAAGGGGAACACACATCTGGTGAATTTTAAGGATTACTACTATGTTGCCATAGCCTACGCTCATAATGATTATCAGACTTATAATCAGAGTGATCCATCAACAATTGGTGGACAGAAAAAGCCCTATAAAGCTGGCAGAAAAGGTGCAGACGGGAGCATTAGTATATATAAAGCTACACCAAATAATACTTACCCTCAAGCAATGAGAATAGGCTTCTCTGGCTATTATGGTGAGTCTACAGAAATTACGCAGATTGAAGGACATGGATCAGGCAGCAATATTCTGGATCTTTCCAAGGAAAGTATAGATTCCATTATGTCGGGGCCACCATGGAAAGTTGATCACATTGAATATGAACAGGGCAAAGGGCCAATTGAAGTAAAAATAATTGATCCCAACAATATTGTAAATGACCAATATACACTGAAGTTTGATTCTGTGGATTATTTCCGGGGGATCAAAATGAATGGGAAAATTGTTGATGCCAACTGGTATGTATATAATTCCAAAGGTGATACGGTCTTTTCAGAAAGCATGATTTCTAGTAATTATGATCAGCTGATTCTTGAGTGGGGCCTTTCAATAAATGTTACCCAGGAACAGATTCCCTACCAAATGGGAGCAATCAATAATGGATTCCTGGAGGCAACCATGGAGTTTGAGGATCCTGCTGTGCCCTGGTTAAGCTTTATTTCTGATGATGACCGTAATAGTCCTCGGAATTGGATACGAGCGGGTTACACCGGGAGTGACTATTCCGGGGATGCTGAAGCTGTATATGAGAAAATACTTGGCGGAACTTGGGCTCCATTTAAACAAGCCTATCTTGGAACTAATGGGGTTTCCTACGATAGGGCCCTGGCTGCTATTAACACCAATAAGCAGCGTTTGGCTTCAGTTGATATTTATTTTACCCCCGACAGAAGCAAATGGACACGCTCCCCGGTAATTGAGACAACTGATGATGAAACTTTATCAAAAGGAAATGCAGAAAAGTTTGAACTGAGAGCCGATCAATCAGTTGACAAATGGGGTAGGATGGCTGAAGATGGCATTGGCTCTGATTCAATTAATGTTGATGCTGCATCTTACATTAGTGAAACAGGCATGGGATGGTTTCCCGGATATGCTATAGACGTCAATACTGGTGAGCGATTAAATATTGTATATGGGGAAAGCTCCTGGCTAACAGGTGATAATGGTTCTGATATGATGTGGAATCCCTCCACCCGGGAAGGCTCAAAAATCTATAAAGAAAAACAGGGAATTGATGTAGATCCTCTTGAAGTTTTCTTTGGCGGGAAGCATTTCATATATATCATGGGCCATAATCAAAACATGCGTATTGACCGGGATGCCGACTACATGCCTTCCTATGATGCAGGTAAGTTTTTCATGGAGAAAATCTCCGGCACAGATAGGTACAAATTGCGTGAATTGTTTAAAAATGCCATGTGGTGTGCTATACCAATGCTTAATCCTGATGTTTTTGATGAGGATGATATCAAAGATGATCCCTATGGATTTGTAAGGAATGAACTTAAAATCAGGTTGAGGGTCGTGAACCAATACAGTGTGGATATCTACGATCATGCTATTC
>CAYXQX010000300.1:0-5332 GCA_964467485.1 uncultured Porphyromonadaceae bacterium
GTGGGCTGAATTCATATTTAAGTACAATACCTTCATCTAACGCAGCTTTTTTGAACAGTGAACAGTTACTCGTTCCCAGAAAGATTAGAGCCAGAGTTATTGGCAAAATAATTTTTGAGGTTTTCATAGTTTTATAGATTATTTTTTTTGTAATGAAGCTATGCAATTATAAGGGTATTATCAAATAATACTCTGTGAACGAGTGGTTTTGGAAGACAAATGGATCGAAACTTCCGCACTTACCAATTTAAACTCAACATCTTATTATTTTTCGGCATATTTTTTGTATTATAGCATTGGATAAACTCATTGCGCCCGACTAGCGCAAATTGCAACTAGTATTTAGCAACTTTAGCTCAACTTAATTTTTTTTTAGAACCCGGAAAATCACAGAAAATGTTATCAAGAAAATTGGAGGTCTATTGGATCACCTACAAGCGCTTTTTGATGAAACCGCTTGATCGGCAGATCCTTAAGAACGTATTAGAAAACGGGATATCTTATCCTGGTGGTGTTATGATGGATTTAGGGATTTCTCCCACTAATGGCATCAAAAAAATCAATGAACTTAAGAGAAAGGGATATTTGATTAAGCACAATCAATCAAGCTTATTAAGAATCAATCCCGAGAAACGCAAGGCAGTGAAGATTTTGACTTTCGGATTATAGAATGAAGTATTCGGCCAACTGGGAGCGCTGTAATACTACCCAGACTGACACATCTGAGAACCACAGATAAACAGTAAACATATTTTCACTTTGGATATCACGAATGGAACTATCCAGTTTCGCTGATTCGCTTCAGCCTACTGTGATCCAGAACCTTAATGTTCTTGCCATCCATTGCTATCAGACCATCTTCATGGAATTTCTTTAGCATGCGTATTACTGTTTCCGAGCTCATCCCGGAAAGATCAGCAAGATCTTTTCTTGAAAGAGGCAAATCAAATTCTGTGTTTTTGAATACCATGTCGGACAAGCAAAGAAGAATATCAGCCAGCCTCCCATAGGCCTGCTTATGAGTCAGACAGAAAAAACGGCCATATATCTGAACGCTGTTTGAACTTAAAATATCAATAACCTCCTTGGCAAACTCAGTGTTTTGATGAACCAACTGCCTGAAAACCTTTATATCAATCTGCTTAATTACAGTATCTATATAAGCCTGTGCAGAGTACTGGTAGGTATTATGCTCCTCCGAAACAGTTGCCAAGCCAAGGAAAGCCCCTCCGGGAATAATCTTCAGAACAAGAGAGTTCTCGCCGTTATCTATAAACACTTTGGACAAACCACTCTCAACAAACATGATATGAGAAACAAAACCGCCCTGCTTGCAAATTACTTCCTTCTTCTTATATGTAATATGAACAGAGTTTTCATCCAACAGTTTAGTTTCCTCATCGGTGAGTTTTTCAAAGCACCTGATTACACGTGAACTGATCGTACATCCTGTAAATCTGAATTTATTATTTATCATAATCCTTGTCTGAGGAAAAACAAAAATACAAAAAATCATATAATTAACTGATCTATATCATATTTTTAAATGTCGTAGAGCATTGCATTGATTTATCCCTTATGTTTGTATTTTTACTTTCACAAAAACCTATTGTTAAAACCATGCTAAACCGCCTTATATTACTGATTTTATGCATCTTGACAGCCAGCTGCACTGGAAGCAATAAACAAATCCCAATTAAGGTGATGACCTTCAATATTCGTTATGACAATCCACGCGATGGAAAAAACACCTGGAATAACAGAAAAGAGTTAGCTGTTGAAACCATTCTTTCAGAGAAAATTGATATTGTTGGTATGCAGGAAGTGCTGCTGAATCAGCAAAAGTACCTGGAAGAAAATCTTATTGATTATCACCATTATGCCGTTGGCAGGGATGATGGAAAAACCCGGGGGGAGATGGGCTCAATATTTTTTCTCAAAGATAGATTTGAACCACTCGAAAAAGCTACATTTTGGTTATCAGAAACACCCGACAGTATAGGCAGTAAGGGCTGGGAAGCTGTTCTTCCACGAATCGTCAGCTGGGTGAGATTTCAGGATAAGAAAAATAACAAGGAGTTCTATTTCTTTAACACTCATTTCAGTCATGTAAGTGATGAAGCCAGAATATCCAGCGCACAATTACTTGTAAAAAAAGTGGCTGAGATAGCAGGTGATCAAGCTGTAATTATTAGTGGCGACTTCAACAGTACTGAAGACTCTGAGGCTTACCGGATAATAACCGAGGAAAAGGGAAACGCCTCCTTATTCAATTCACATTATATCTCAGAATCTGAACATTTTGGAGGGCTCAACACTATAAACGGATTTGGCAGGTCGAACAAAGAGGCAATTATAGACTATTTGTTTACTAACTCCGGATTTAATGTAAAAACCCACGGGGTATTGGCAATAAAAAAAGATAGTATTTTCATTTCAGATCACTATCCGGTGGTAACAGATATTTGCTTCAAATAAACCATACCCGGTCACAAACATGCTCAAATTATTATCCTTTATGCAAATTGAGTTATAATTCACATTTCAGTAATTATTTATTTCTTAAATTTGTTAAACAGCAAAACAATATTTTAAAATTATACAGCCATGAGATATCTTTGTAGAGTTACACTTTTTGTAATTGCCACAGCAAGCATAGGCATGCATTCGTTCGCCCAGAACGAGATGATGATGTTTAAGGCAAAATCAGGTATTCTTGAATACAAGCTTAGCGGCAAAACTACCGGAACTGAGACTGTTTATTTTGATAATCACGGCAGGCGTGAGGCCCGCTTCACTGAATCATCGACCACAATACTAGGGATGACCACCACTGAAAAAACGTTAAACATCAAGCTTGATTCCGTTGTCTATTCGATCGACCTCGAAGAAAAAACCGGGACACGGACAGTAATCCCTTGGAATCCCTCAACAATGTCCGAAGATGAATGGAAGGAATGGGCAGAGTGGGGCAAGAACACCATGCAAGATATGGGATTCAAAAAAACCGGTGAAGAAAAAATTCTCGGCCATAACTGCGACATATGGGAAGGTATGGGATCCAAGATCTGGATGTGGGAAAACATGGCTCTTAAAACCGAGGTTAACATGATGGGACAATGGCTTATTGAGGCCACTAAGCTCGATTTTAACACCCGTGTCAGTCAGGATAAATTCAAGATACCCAAGGACATCAAGATAGTAGGTAATGACTTTGAATATGAGGCTGCTGAACATGAAGTCAAAGATGATGAAATTGACTCATTGGCCTCCGACCTGGAGAAAGAACTGGAAAAAGGGCTTAACGACCTGCGGGGAATTTTGGGGGTTAAGAAGAAAAAAAAGTGACAAATAACGGAGTAACGGAGTAACGAATAACGACCTAAACCATGAAACGAAGACTATTTCTTGTGGCCATCGCAAGCCTGATGCTTGCGTCCTGTTCCACTGTACCGGAATGGACTGCTGAGCAGATTACTGAGTACTGGACATCAGGAAGGACACTCCCTTCGGAGCTGCTGAAGCAGTTTCCTTTACCCGAGCAGTCGGTGGAAAATGACAAAGGCTATAATGTTTTGATCGACATGGCTCACGAATGCAGTTTCGCCTCCTTATGGACCTTGCCTGAGCAATTGAATAGTCTGGGCTACAGATCTATCGGATCACATGCAACACTCAACTCCGTTCTGGATCCAGAGGGCGAAAGCCGGATCCGCATGGTTTATGACACCATCAATCAAGTTCATCCCTTTGTATGGATGCCCAATTCAAAATATCAGGTAATAATTACCGGTCAGGGTAATCCTGAGTCTCAGATATATACTGATGATGAGCTAAGTGCCTTATTTGATTTCGTCAATGCCGGCGGCGGTCTTTTGGTACAAGGCAAATCGGCCAAGAAGCAAATTCTTAAGGCCTTTGACATTGAGGACAAACATGATGACATAGTTAAAATTGATGTTTTTAAGGGGCGCATCCTACTTACCAAGTCTACCTCCGAATTCAAGCGTCCGAACAAAGGCACTGAAGAAGAAAAGGCTTCTGTGAACCAGGAGTTGGACCTAGCTCTTGAATGGCTGGTAGGTGATCAGAAAGCCATGAAAGATGAGTCCAGATATCCAGAACCCATGTGGGGTGGCGGGGGTATTTATCCTGAGCTTGAAGACAACTTCAACAATATTGTATTTTACTGGGCTGCTAATCAGAAAGAAGAGTTACTGCGAACTGTCACTGTTGATGTACCCAGAGCCAAGCTATTTGTTCAGGAGAGACTTCCATCCAAGCCCACCGCCGAGCCCATGTACCTCATCCTTTGTGCAGGCAGTGGTGGTGGATGGGCTGTAAATGCTTACCGGCCTAAGGAAAATGGTATCATCAGTCTGGATACCCACGGCATACTATCCATCTTCGGTCATGAGCTGGCCCACACCATGCACGGGCCTGTTAATGATGACGGTGAGGTAGCAGGTATTGCTCCTATCCCTAACCGCGGCGAGGCTCATGCAGGCTGGTATCAGGGTAAGGTTAATGCACTCTTCAAGGCCGAGTTCCTCAACCAGTCCAACCGCAACTGCAACTCCATGTTTGACTATGATACTGAAGGTAATGCCCTTGATCTGGCCACTGAGTATGAAAATAAGGCATTGATGGAGAAGTGGGGTAAGGGCAAGGACTGGACGAAGACCTGGTATATATGGCAGAAACTCGATGACCGTTACGGTCCTACCTGGTATCCGCGGTGGAAATATGTACAGCACACCCGCTGGAAAGCTGATCCTGAGCACCATCTTAGCTGGGACGAGATGGTGGAAGACATGAGTATCGCAGTTGGCGAAGACCTCTTTCCCTTCATGCGCAAGGCTGGCACCACCCTTACTAAAAGCCGGCTCGAAGAAATAGAATTCAATGGTGAACTAATGGAGCTTGGGATTGCCCCTATAGAAATAACACCCGGAGGCCCTGTCAGGATAGAGAAGATTGGAGATTATAAGAAGAAGCTAGAGTACTGATATACATCCACTTAGGGTCGATGTCTAATTTTCTCATATTGTTTGACAAATTGCTTATACATTGTATATGCAAATGTGCAACAACGGCATTTGTTTAAAATCCAACATTGACCACAACAACGACTTTACTGGTATTTGTTTGAAATCCAACATTGACCACAATAACGACTTTACTGGTATTTGTTTGAATTATTATTTATCTTTACAAATCATATAAACAAAGAGATTGAACAAAGATTTCATCATAGAGCAACTTAAGAAAGAATTAAAAGGGAAGGATTCCTTTTCCAGGAAAGAACTATTCGATTTGTATCGACAATTTG
>CAYXQX010000301.1:0-2079 GCA_964467485.1 uncultured Porphyromonadaceae bacterium
AATTTCCTTCCACTTGAAAAGCTAGCACAAAATCAAAAACAAGAAACAGATGATTTTGTGATTCGTAAAATTTCTAATGACACGGGAACAGGTTTTGATGGTGGGAATCCCTCACCTGATGGGAAACATTTTATTTTTACAGATTCAGATTCTGGGAACTTGGCAATTTATGAGCTTGCTACAAGTACGAAGCGTCTTCTCACCAAAGAAGGTTCCTGGGAGTCAGGTCACGTTCAATATGTTGAAAATTCCACCTGGTCTCCTGATGGCAAACAGATTATTTACGACTGGCAAAATGAAGCCGGCTCTATCGAACTCCGCCTTATCGGGTCCGATGGTTCGAATTCCAGGATTCTCTATAAAAATGATGAATGGGTGTGGGTACAAACTTTCGATTGGTCTTCCGATGGCAAACAAATTCTTACTTGCTTCCAAAGAAAAGATGGTACCCGACAGATTGTACTTGTTTCTGCTGAAAATGGTACTGAACGGATTATCAAAACACTTGTGGGAAAAAACTGGCCAAACATGTGTTTTTCACCGGATGGGCAATACATTGTATATGACTATCCCCCTGAAGAATACTCGCAGGATAGAGATATATACTTAATGTCAGTTAATGGAGGTCATGAAATTCCGCTGATTAGACATCCTGCCTACGATTATGTTCTCGGCTGGGCTCCTGATGGAAAAAACATCCTTTTTGCAAGCGACCGAACCGGAACTTTTGATGCCTTTGTTGTACAGGTTGCCAATGGAAAACCTTTGGGTGAACCAAAGCTAATTAAATCTGATATTGGCAATCTTAACCCAATGGGATTTACACAAAAAGGTTCTTTCTACTATAGTAATTCCACGGGAGGAAATAATGTGTATACCGCTAATCTAAACTCGGGAACCGGGAAAAGTCTGAATCCCCCAACTAAGACAATTAAACATTTCGAAGGCTCCAATCATCTCCCTTATTATTCGACCAATGGAAAATACCTAGCTTTTATTACTGATCGTAACGGTCAGGGAATTGTTTGTATTCATAATCTTGAAACAGGTAAAGACAGGGAATTCACTCTTGCCCAATTTGAAATGAAGGCGGCACGTGATTTTCGCTGGTCATCTGATTGCAGCTACATTCTGGCAAAGGGTATTGATAATAAGGGACGATATGGAATTGTTAGAATTAACGTTCAGTCAGGAAATATAACTCCTGTCATACCGTGGGAGAGCTGGAAATCAACTTATATGCATTCAATCGAATTGTCTCGAGATGAAAAGGCTGTTTTCTATGTGGATTTCAATACGACCAATGACTGGTCTCACAAAAATTCTTCAAAGATTATGGTTCGGGACCTCAATACAGGTGCAGAAAAAGAACTCTATCATTTTGATACTTATATCAACATATCCCTTTCGCCAGATGGGAAATGGTTGGCAAGTAGTCATCCAAATTCTGTGAAGGTGATGCTTGTTTCCGGCGGAGAACCAAAAGAGTTATATCGATTCAAAGAAGAATATAAAAATACGCGTCCAATTACGTGGTCAGCTGACGGAAAATATATACTCTTCACAGAAAAAGAACCAGAACAAGATGGCTGGGAGTTGTGCCGAATATCTGTTGAGGGTGGAGAACCCCAAAAACTCGGCTTGAATATGGAAAATGGTTTTGATAATCTGAGTGCTCATCCAAATGGTCGAAATATTGTTTTTTCAGCAAAAGAAAAAAAGAATGTTGAATTCTGGGTGATGGAAAATTTCCTGCCAAAGAAATAACAGCTTAGCTTTTTAGACCTGTCAGGTTGCCAAACCTGACAGGTCTTTTAATATCCAGCTCTTTCTCATTTTTTACTTGACATAATCTTGACAGAACATTATTATATTTTGACACATAGGTGGCTTAAAAAATTATAACTTTCATCATAATTTACTTTTAGGGTTATCGAATGAGCACTAAAACCCAAATTAGCAGAAAAAAGATCATCCTGTATTATTCTCTGGCCATTGTTTTACCAAGTATTGTTCTCGGAGTTCTGGCCTTCAGAGGTATAATCAATGACCAGGCTTTGGAAGAAAGGGAAAACAGGC
>CAYXQX010000301.1:2179-5326 GCA_964467485.1 uncultured Porphyromonadaceae bacterium
CTGGCCTTCAGAGGTATAATCAATGACCAGGCTTTGGAAGAAAGGGAAAACAGGCGACAACTTACAGAAGCCGGAGCAAATATTATAGCAGAATCCGACTTATTAGTTACGAATATCGAGAAGCAATTTTTGCAAAAATCCGAAACAACTATTGTACCTCCTGATGAAACTAATTTCTTTGAAGATTCAATACTTACTGGATTCCTGTCAGAAAAACCAGAGATTGAAGGCATATTCTATTTGCATACTTCAGGAAAGGTAGAGCTGCTAAAATCGGGATTGCTATTTTTTCCTGATGGATCAATAAAGGAAAAAAATACAGCTATCAGTACTAATTTTAATAAAATACTCACAAAAGGATGGCAATTTGAATTTCAGGAGAAAAATTACCCAAAGGCTTTAAAATATTACCAAGCTCTTATAAATGATAAAACAAATGTTCCATTAACTGCTTCTCTTTTAATACCCGTGGCACGGATTCAGAAAAAACTCTTGCACAATGCCGATGCTATCAATACTTATAAGCTGATAGAACAAAATCACAGCCAGGAAAGGATGAAGGGAGGAATCCCACTGGGTGTAGTTGCATTAATGGAGACTGGCAGATTATACTTGAGCCTGGGGGATAGCTTGAATTCGTTAAAATCAACAAATCAGCTTATAAACCTGACATTAAAATCACATTGGGAATTAGAGCTTTCTCAATATAACCAGATTGTATTTGCAGCTAATGAGATTATTGAGATATGTGCCAGTTGTAATAATGATCTCTGCAGGGAACAGCTAAGGCAAATTAAATCTTTAATGGATCAACTTACAGTCTTTGCAGATAATACCAATCGGCAATTAGTATTCCTTGACAGGTCTGAGATTGTTCTAAAAGAGTCTGGAGTGAAGCCTCTTCTATCTCCATGCGAGTTAAGAATATTTGTGAATATGGATGGATATGCAAACTTTTTTTCTGTTTTCCCAGGAACGGGAAAGGGGCAATGGGGCATTATCTATAAGCTCTCACAGTTTTTAAATCATTTAAGCCAAACTACAATTCCGAATGAAAAGGAAAGATTAGATTTTCACTGGCAAATATTTAAGGAGGGAGGAGAATTACTATTGCAGTCATCGGAAGAAATGCCAGAAGAATTGATGATCACAAGCATTTTCCCTTCTTCTCTGCCTTCATGGTCGATGGCTCTCTATAAAGAATCAACCAGCATTATTTATACATTTTTCAGGGCATCAAAGGGTATTTTTATTTATATATTCCTGCTAATTGTAGTTGTACTGGTATTAGGCTTGTTTTTTACTCTCCAGGTTATAAATAAAGAACTCGCATTGTCGAAAATGAAATCCGATTTTATAAGCACTGTTTCCCATGAGTTTAAAAGTCCCCTGACTTCGATCAGGCAAATGTCTGAAATGCTGCATGATGAAATAATTACTACAGAAAGCAGGAAAAAGGAGTATTATGCGGTAATGTTGGAACAATCAGAACGCTTGAGCCACCTTATCGATAATATCCTGGATTTTTCAAAGATTGAAGAAGGGAAAAAAGCTTTTCGTTTTGAGAGAACCAATCTTCCCGAACTGATCACTAATGTAAAATCAGCTTTTCAAAACCGCATATCCAATGAAGGATTCTCAGTATCAGCCTCTATCCCGCATTCACTTCCGGAAATTGTAATAGACAAAGAGGCGATCCAACAGGTTTTATATAACTTACTCGACAATGCTTATAAATATTCCGGAGATTCAAAAAACATTGAAATAATCGCAGAATCACAAGAAGATTCGGTAAAGATCAGCGTAAAGGATTTTGGAATAGGAATACAACCCGAAGATCAGAATAAGATCTTCAACCACTTTTTCAGGGGTGGTGATGAACTAACGCGTTCTGCAAAAGGAAGTGGCATCGGACTGACTATTGTAAAAAAAATCGTTGAAGCACATCAAGGTACTATCACTCTTGAAAGCACCCTGGGAAAAGGAAGTATATTTCAAGTGACTCTGCCTGTTGATACAAAAACAGAATCATGACAAAAATATTAATTATTGAAGACGAAAAAGCGATACTGATGGCTCTGGAAGATGACTTCCAGGCAATTGGTTACCAGGTTGATTCAGCCATGACTGGCCCCGGGGGACTTCAAAAGGGCAGTGACAATAATTACGATATCATTTTACTGGATGTAATGCTCCCGGAAATGGATGGATTTGAAGTGTTAAAGGAACTTCGCAAAAAAAACGTCCGAACACCGGTTATAATGCTGACCGCAAAAAGTCAGGAAATCGACAAAATTCTGGGACTGGAATTCGGTGCTGATGATTATGTTACCAAACCTTTTAGTCCAAGAGAATTACAGGCACGTGTCAAAACCGTGCTTAGAAGGGTGAATGAAAAACCAGAACCTTCCTCAGAAAACCAAATCATTTTCGGGAAAATAACCATCGATTTTCAAAAATACGAATGTTATAAAAGTGGTAAAAACATTCCGCTCAGCACCCTCGAATTTGATTTATTAAAATTCCTGATTGCTAATAAAGGGAAAGTTGTAAATCGCGATTATATAATTGAAAAAGTTTGGGGGGCAGATGTTCTGGTTGCTGCACGGACAGTGGACACACATATTTTGAATTTACGAAATAAAATTGAAGACCTTCCTTCACAACCCCAATGGATAATTGGCGTAAGAGGACGAGGCTATAAATTTTTATCTTCATAAAACTCAATCTGAGCTTGACAAAACTCATCAGTTCCTTGATCATTTGAACTTGTCCCAGGATTAACTTTGTTAAAAAAACATTATGAAAACACTGTTAATTATTACCGTTTTTTGCATTGCTGGATTAATGAATGTCTCAGGGCAGGAAAGATCTCAGGAGATGCTCAATAAAGCTATCTTCGAAGAGGAAGTTAACGGAAACCTTGAAGAAGCCATTAAGGTATACCAAACAATCCTCGACAAGTTTTCGGATAACAGGTCGATTGCAGCAAAGGCCCAGTTCCATATTGGTCTTTGCAGCGAAAAATTAGGATTGAAACAAGCACAAAAGGCTTACGAGAACGTAGTAAATAATTACCCGGACCAAAGTACTGAAGTTGCCCTGGCAAAAGAAAGGCTTTCACGTTTGCTTGCTACAGCTGATAAT
>CAYXQX010000302.1:0-5315 GCA_964467485.1 uncultured Porphyromonadaceae bacterium
CTTGAGGCGTTCCTATGGAAAGATGGTAAAAAAGGGTTTCACGTGAAACAAAATAATAATATGTTTATAGCCGATAACTCAGCAAGTTCATCGCGGATCTTTGCATTTATTGCTTTGATCGCTTTGCTATTGGTGATAATAATCTCAATGATTTTTAAAATAGATACAGACACAGTGATAATTACATCCACAGCATTAGCCTTTTCACCTCCATTTGTACCGGTTGTAGCCGGAGCTTTGAAAAATAAAGATGTGATTATCACAGGTCTAACAGTGGGGATCATCGGTTATGCCATAGGCAATTATTTCGGTGTCAGCCTTGCCTACCTCCTACGGGGATTCATGTGATAATATGTAAAGCTCTTTTTATATTGTCAAAAATATTTCAAATTTTACATAACAAATACAATGTGTAAATTACCCTATGAATAAAAAAGAAATAATTTCAGCAATAAGAGCCTATATGGCTGATAATGGGCTTGATGCCTGTATTATCCCGTCAACCGACCCTCACATGGGTGAATACATACCTTCTCATTGGTCAACTCGTGAATGGGTGTCGGGCTTCACCGGATCAGCAGGTACTGTGATAATCACAATGAATTTTGCCGGCTTATGGACCGATTCCAGATATTTCCTTCAGGCTGAAGAACAGCTGGAGGGAAGCGGAATCGAACTTGTTAAGCTGGTAATACCACATACTCCTGAGCACCTGATCTGGTTAGCAAACAATCTCAAGAATGGAGCCCGGGTAGCTATTGATGGTAATGTGATTTCAATAAGTATGAAAAGGCTTATTGAATCAAGCCTTAAATCTGCTGGTATTATCCTCGACACCAATATCGACATCCCATCTCAGGTATGGAACGACAGGCCTACTCTACCCAAAACACTAGTTTTTGATCATGAGGTAAAATATGCTGGTGAGTCCAGAGTAACAAAAATAGAAAGGATACGGGAAATTATGACCCGTGAAAAATCCGACTACCTGTTGGTTTGCACTCTTGATGAGATAGCCTGGCTATTCAACCTGAGAGGCACAGATGTACAGTTTAATCCTGTTTTTGTGAGTTATGCACTCATCACAAAAAAAGAAGCCATCCTTTTTACCGATCCCGACAAAATTCCTTGTCTATTGATGAATGAAATGCAAGAGCAAGGTGTAAGCTTTATGGCCTATAATGATATTGGTTTGGTATTATCGGCTCTCGCCGACAATACCTCAATATTACTAGATCCAGGTAAAACAAACTGCAGACTGCTTGCGTCTATACCAGAATACTGCACCATCAAAGAAGACCTGGGCCTTGTTACTCAACTAAAAGCCATCAAGAATACTGTGGAAATTGAGGGCCTCAAGAAAGTAATGATTAAGGATGGTGTTGCCTGGGTCAAATTTCTACACTGGCTCAACACGAATATTGGCAAGACAAAAATAACAGAATTATCTGCTGCTCAGAAACTTGAATCTTACAGAGCAGAGCAAGACCATTATCAGGGAGCCAGCTTCTACCCAATTTCTTCTTTCTCGCATCATGGTGCCATAGTACATTATAGCGTTGACGAAAATTCATCTATAGAACTAAAACCCGAAAGCATTTATTTGTGTGATACCGGAGGACACTATCTGGATGGTACCACAGATACCACCAGGACTGTCACTCTTGGGAAAGTTACTGAGCAACAGAGATCAGATTTCACCCTTGCTCTTAAGGGCACTATGGGTGTGAGCATGTTACGCTTTCCAAAAGGGACAAAGGGATACCAGATGGATATTCTGGCGAGAAAAGCGCTATGGGATTTCGGACTGAATTATGGTCATGGTACAGGCCATGGTGTGGGATTTTTCCTGAATGTACATGAAGGCCCCCAGACCATTGGTTCGGGGGCATCAGGACATATGAGCACTGCCATGCAGCCGGGAATGGTCACATCTGTTGAGCCTGCAATATACCGCGATGGACAGTATGGTATGAGGACTGAAAATGTCACCTTGGTCATTGAGGATATTGAAAATGAATTTGGTACATTTTACTGTTTTGAGACACTCACTCTTGCACCTATCGATCATAATTTGATAAATCCAGAGCTCCTCAGCCCCAAAGAAAAAGAATGGCTGAATGCATATCATCAGGATGTATTTAAGAAACTTGGGCCAGCATTGAATGAAGATGAGCTGATGTGGCTGAAAGAAAGTACAAGAACAATTTAGATTTATGGATATCCTGATAAAAAACATCAAATCTCTCCTCCAGGTTAATCGAGGAGACAAGCCCATGGTTTCAGGCCAGGATATGGCATCTTTTCCAAGTATTGATAATTCATTCCTCTTGATCAGAGAAGGTCTTATTGAAGATTATGGACCGATGGCTGACTGTAAGTATACCCATGGGGAGATTATTAATGCAGATGGAAAATTGGTGTTGCCTGCTTTTTGCGACCCCCACACTCATCTTGTCTATGCCGGAAGCAGAGAGATGGAATATATCGATAAGATCAGGGGATTGTCGTATGAGGAGATAGCCCAAAGAGGTGGCGGTATCAATAATAGCGCTGCTTTATTACGAATGACAAGCGAAGAAAGCCTTTTTGAGCAGTCGATGCTGAGAATAAAAGAGGTAATATCATACGGTACAGGTGCCATAGAGATAAAAAGCGGATATGGTCTGGATACTGAATCAGAATTAAAAATGCTTAGGGTGATCAGAAGGATCAGTGAAAACAGCCCCTTGACTGTTCGGGCTACATTCCTGGGTGCCCACGCGGTCCCTCTTGAATACAAGGGAAGACAAGCTGAGTATGTCGACAAGATTATTAATGAGATGTTGCCAGCTGTTGCTGCCGAGGGACTGGCTGATTTTGTTGATGTATTTTGCGACAGGGGATTTTTCACCGTTGATGAAACAGATCGTATCCTGAGTGCTGCAGCAAAATATGGAATGAGGCCAAAAATCCATGCAAATGAGTTAGATACCTCAGGAGGCATACAGGTTGGGGTTAAAAACAATGCTTTATCTGTTGATCATCTGGAATTTACCGGTGAAGAAGAAATTGAGATCCTGCGTAATTCAGGCACTATGCCTACCCTTTTACCAGGCGCAGCCTTCTTTTTAGGAATGGATTGGCCTCCGGCCCGACAGATGATAGATTCAGGCCTGCCTCTGGCATTAGCAACCGACTTCAATCCTGGTTCATCGCCAAACGGGGACATGAAGCTCATAATGTCACTGGCATGCATCAAGTTAAGGATGCTGCCGGCCGAAGCACTTAACGCTGCAACCATCAATGCTGCCTATGCCATGGACCTTGAAAAAGAACTGGGAAGCATCGATAAAGGGAAAAAAGCAAATATCATAATAACAAAAGAAGTCCCAAGCATGGAGTTCCTACCCTACGCCTACGGCTCACAACTCATAGACACACTAATCCTAAACGGAAAAATAACGGAGTAACGAGTAACGAATAACGGAGTAACGAGTAACGAATAACGGAGTAACGAATAACGGAGTAACGAATAACGAAAAATGTCAAAGCAACTAATAGAATGTGTACCCAACTTTTCCGAGGGAAGAGATATGGGGATCATCAAACAGATAACTAAGCAAATTGAGTCTGTTGAAGGGATAAGGCTCCTGGATGTAGATCCGGGCAAGGCAACAAATCGTACCGTAGTAACTTTTGTAGGAACACCCAACGAGGTTGTGGAAGCGGCTTTCCTGGCAATAAAAAAAGCATCTGAACTGATTGATATGTCGCATCACAAAGGTGAACATCCCCGCTTTGGTGCAACTGATGTTTGTCCATTTGTGCCTATTGCCAATATTAGTATGGAAGAGACAGTTGAATATGCTCATAAACTGGCTGAACGGGTTGGCACAGAGCTACAATTCCCTGTTTATTGCTATGAGTTTGCAGCCTTTAAAGAGACCAGAAGAAACCTGGCAAACGTAAGAAGTGGTGAATATGAAGGTCTCAAACAAAAGCTTACTGATCTCGATTGGAAACCTGATTTTGGACCGGCAAAATTTGTTGCCCATACCGGAGCCACAGCTATAGGAGCGAGGAATTTTCTTGTTGCTTATAATGTTAACCTGAACACCACATCCACACGTAGAGCAAGTGCTGTTGCTTTTGACGTGCGGGAAGCAGGTAGAATTAAAAGAGAAGGGAATCCTGTTACCGGCAAAGTACTGAAAGATAAAAAAGGTAACCCGGTGAGAGAGGCAGGCAGCCTGAAAAAGGTTAAGGCTATAGGCTGGTATATTGAAGAATTTGGAATTTGCCAGATCTCCATGAATTTGACAGATATCACTGTCACTCCTGTCCATACCGCCTATGATGAAGTGTTTGAAAAAGCCCGACTGCGGGGTTTACGAGTGAGCGGATCAGAACTAGTAGGGCTTATACCGCTCGATTCCATTTTAGAAGCCGGAAGATATTTCCTGAGAAAGCAGAACAGGTCGCTTGGTTTGCCGGAATCTGAATTGATTAAAATAGCTGTTAAGTCCATGGGATTGGATGAACTAAAACCGTTCAACCCGCATGAAAAAATCATCGAATACCTTCTGGATAACACTGAAAGCAACAAGCTTATCTCGATGAATCTAAAGGAGTTTGCCTATGAAACAGCATCTGAATCACCTGCTCCGGGAGGTGGTTCTATAGCAGCATACATGGGAGGATTAGGCGCATCACTGGCCACCATGGTAGCCAATTTATCAGCTCATAAGCGTGGCTGGGATGATAGGTGGGAAGAGTTCTCAGATTGGGCTGTAAAAGGGCAGTATTATGTTGATAGTCTGTTGAAAATGGTGGATGAAGACACCTCTGCTTTTAACATGATAATGGAGGCTTTTAGTCTGCCTAAATCGAGTGAAGAGGAAAAAAAGATCAGGAAAAATGCTATTCAGGAAGCTACTCGTAATGCCATAGAGGTTCCATTTAAAACGATGAAACTTTCCTTTGAATCGATGGAGCTTATTGCAGCAATGGCTGAGATAGGTAACCCTAATTCAGTATCAGATGCAGGGGTAGCCGCCCTGGCAGCTCGATCAGCGGTGATTGGAGCATTTCTAAATGTTAAGATAAATACCAGTGGCTTGGAGGACAAGGAATATGCCAAAGAGGTTGTTCACAATGGTCAGGAGATAGTCGACTTGGCCATGAAACTAGAATCCAGCATTCTGGAAGTTGTAAACAGCAAGATATGATGAAACAGGAAGTCTGGTTTTAATAGGCCAGCTTCCAGAGTTTCCATGTTATCTTTGTAGTATCATCCGCCTGCATATGCAACCAAAATTCGGTATATGCCAGGC
>CAYXQX010000303.1:0-5292 GCA_964467485.1 uncultured Porphyromonadaceae bacterium
CGCAAGCTATGTTATCAATAAGCGATAATAAGGTTGTTATACTTCTTATAATCAATGTTGTATTGCTTTTTGTTGGTATATTTATGGATATGACTCCAGCTGTCCTGATTTTCACCCCCATCTTTCTACCTGCAGTAGTCGCTTTAGGGATCCATCCAATACATTTTGGTATAATTATGGTTCTCAACTTGAGTGTAGGATTATGTACTCCTCCTGTTGGTTCACTCCTATTTATAGGATGTAGTGTAGGGAAGGTGAGTATTGGAAAGGTTATAAAACCTATGCTGCCCTTCTGGATAGTAATGATAATAACCTTGCTGTTAATTACGTATTTACCCCAGCTTAGCTTATGGCTACCAGGGTTATTTAATCTTTAATCAAAAAGATTCCACTCTGGTGGATCAATGCCTAGCAGATGCTTGACAAAAAAGTCAAGCCTTTTGTGATCACCGAATTTTCCACCACCTGAGTGTCCCATTCCGGGAACAACCAGGAGGTCGAAATTCTTGTTGGCTTTTATCAAAGCATCAACAACCTGCATTGTGGAGGAAGGATCAACATTATTATCCATCTCACCAACAATCAGGAATAATTTTCCTTCAAGTTTATGGGCATTATCAACGTTGGATGATTCAGCATAATGAGGCCCAATAGGAAATCCCATCCACTGCTCGTTCCACCATATCTTATCCATACGGTTGTCGTGGCATCCACATGAACTAACGCCAACTTTGTAAAAATCAGGATGGAATAATAGTGCTCCGGTTGAGTTTTGGCCTCCGGCTGAAGTACCATAAATACCTACTTTAGATATGTCCATAAAGGGATATTTTCCAGCTGCTGCTTTTATCCATTCTATCCTGTCGGGGAAGCCTGCATCACCCAGGTTTTGCCAGCATACATCATGGAAAGCTTTGGATCTGTTTGAAGTACCCATTCCATCACACTGTACTAGAATGAATCCCAGCTCAGCCATTGATTGCATCGAACTGTAGGCTCTGAATGTTTTCGGAACATGGGAACTATGTGGTCCTGCATAGATGTATTCAATAACCGGATAGGATTTCGAGGGATCAAAGTTAGACGGGCGTACAATTATTCCCCAGATATCAGTTTTGTCATCTCTGCCTTTTGAAGAAAAAACTTCAGGAGGCTTCCATCCTGTTTTCTCCAGTTCACTAATATCACTTTTTTCAAGAGCGAGAATTTCATGGCCATCAACAGTGCTTCTCAATACTGTTTGAGGTGGCTGGTCTACCATCGACCATGTATCAACAAAGTAGCTTTGGTCATAAGACAAAGATGTATTATGGTTGCCCTCAGCTGGAGTTAGACGTTTGAGTCCGGTTCCATCCATGTTAATCTTATATAGATGAACCAGATACGGATCACCAGGCTCCCTTCCGGAAGCTTCAAAGAAAATGATCCTTTTGTCTTCATCAACGGCCTTAACACTTCTTACCAACCAATCTCCTTTTGTAATTTGATTTTTAACTTTTCCGGATTTTCCGTCGTACAGATACAAGTGATTCCAACCGTCACGTTCAGAAGCCCAAATAATCTCCTTGCCATCCGCCAGATCTTTTCGATACTTTTTGCCACTGTAATGAAAAAATGTCTTGCACTGTTCATCAATTACTACTCTTGGCTTTCCTGATTTTGCATCTATTTCAATAATACAATAGGCCTGATGTCCCCTCTGGTTATACTCAAAGGTCACTGAACGGCTATCTTCCCGCCAAGCGAATCTATTCAGGCTGAATTGATCGGGATAAAGATCATCAGGAATAATTAATTGCTTTTTCTCTTCTATCAGAAACAGAGCTGGTTTGAAGTGAGGCAGCTTGTCGCCCGGCTTGGTATATTCAATCTCAGAATATTCTGGTTGTAATTGATCTTCAGGAGAGGATCGAACGTAATGAACTTTTCGGGAATATCCGGGTGTAAACCTATTGGCCAGTAATTTTTTTGAGTCGGGCGACCAATACATATAAGATGAATAATAGTCGCCTTCAGTTCCATCCCAGCTTAAGCGGGATTCATCTTTTGTTTTTCTGTCCCTGATCCAAACATCATAATCTTTGATGTAAGCTTCTTTGGAACTGTCGGGCGATAATATTGGCTCATTATCTTGCTCATCGCGGCTTTGACCCCAATGTTCACCGTTTCGATTTCTCTCAGGAATATCCTCCAGCTTCTCTATTTTGTATTTCTTGAAGTCACACTTATATCTGGTTCGTTCTGTTGTAAACTCCATTGATTTTATGTCCCTGGCAAAATCAATATTTCTTATGGATAGGTCGTAGGCTTTTACTTCCTTTTCAAGTTCTACTCCTAAGGCTTTCGCAAATTTTTCCTGATCAAAAGCAGGGTTTTTGGTTCCCTTTTCTGCATCAACAAGAAAATATTCAGTCCCTTTCGGAGTATTTACCGTATACCACAAGATATTTGTGGAATCTATCCACTTGGTATTTACTTTGTCGTATGTGGTTTTATTACGGTATAACTCTCGTATTGATTCGGCCCTTTGATAGTCGGATAGTTGGCCTTGCGCTGATAACAAATGTGGCAGAAAAATTAGACTGCCACATATTAGTAGAAGAACAAGTTGTTTTTTCATATGGATTTCGTTCGTACTCCTCTGTATCCTCCTTAGCCAGGGGAGAAAGATGGGTGATTTATTAAATTCTTTTACCTGTGCGAATATTGGACGGGGACAAGCCCTGTCCCTACTTTCTTCTAATGGATTTCACCAGCTCTTTCTCCATTCTTCCGGTTGAGGATCGGAGATAAGAAATCAGTTTAATCATTGTTTTGTATTGAGCATCATTTAGCCTCTTCCATTTCAGTCCCGGAATAAGCCATTCCCTGAAAATTAGTTGGTCGTGCCAGGCTCCTATTGTTGATTCCAGAATTTTCCATTCGGCGCGGAATTCCTTGTAGAAACTCAAAAGTTCGGATTCCTGGAAGGCATCAAAAATGTATACCTGCTGCTTGAGCGCTTTTCTAACCTGGTGAAGGTCGGGTGAACCCGAAGATATCTGTTTTTGAATTCTTCTGCCCAGTATGATTTGGAAATCAGCGGCAGCATCTGTTCTAGTCCTTCCTTTTTCCGCCTTTTTAATATGGGTATATATTTTCTTGTAGATACCGGGAATTTTCCTCTTGAAAGCCTTACTGTACTTCTCCATGAAGGGCTTATTCCTGATAATTTGATAATTGATCTTCTTGTCGAGGAATTCAATATCTAAGCCTGATAAATCTCCAAGAACCGGCACCAGTGTTTTATGAGTTTGGAGTTCCCGTATTTTACCCATTTTCCCGTAAATGGGACGGAGTTGTGACATAATTCCGGTAGTCTTAGCCTCACCATAGCTCATGTAATGGAGAAAGTATAGAACCGTTCTGGTTTTTTTCAGCGCAACTCTGAAATCGTGGATTGCCTCTTCATCCAGTTCAATAACACCGGGAATACTCTCCTTGACTTTACTTTCCAGGTTTTGTGTATATGTAAGCAATGAGTTTAGCATATGCTTCAAATGGATTGATTATTAAGGGTATAAGCTTCATTTGCAAGTAAGTCAATCTCAGCCTTTTTACCATCTATTAAGATAGATATTTTTTGGGTAAAAGGAGAAATAAGAGTCGCGTCTAGAAATTTGCCATTTTCCCAACTTATATTTATCCTAATATTTCCTCTTGCCATTAGTCCGTTTATTGAGCCTGTTTTCCACTCAGTCGGTAGGGCCGGTAGGAAAATTAGGGTTCCGGGCCTGCTTTGGATCAGCATTTCAGCAATTGCTGCTGCTCCACCAAAATTCCCATCAATCTGAAAGGGTGGGTGATTATCAAAGAGATTTGGTTTTGTAGACTTCTGAAACAGTAATTGCAGGTGCTTGTAGGCTTCTTCGGAGTCCCAGAGGCGCGCATAGAAATTGATAAGCCAGGCCCTGCTCCATCCTGTATGTCCACCACCATTTGATAATCTGCGGTTGAGAGTATTTACTGCAGCTTCTGCCATTTCCGGGGTTTCGTCTGGTGTTATTTCAAAGCCGGGGTGAAGTGCGTATAGGTGTGACATATGCCTGTGCCCTGGGTTAACTTCTTCGTAATCTTTTATCCACTCCATTATTGTTCCATCTTTCCCGATTTTATTAGGAGATATCCGGGAAATAATATTTTGCCACTCCACCACCTTATCGGAATCAATACCCAATACTGAAGCGCTTTTTATACAAGATTTCAGGACATGGCGAATAATCTGGTTATCCATAGTTGACCCGTAGGTAAGTCTTTGTGAATTGCCCGTTTCAGGATCAATAAAGTTATTTTCCGGCGAAGAGGAGGGAACTGAAACAAGGTAGCCTGATTCATGTTCCATCAGGTAATCACCAATAAATTCAGCAGCACCTTTAATTAAGGGATATACAGTTTCGGCCAGGTAAGTGGTATCAAGGGTATATTCATAATACCGGTAAAGGGTCAGGCTCATCCAGGCTCCAGCCAGAGGAAAGCCATATCCATTTATCATTTGAGAGGAGAGAGATGAACCGCTTGGAGTAGTTCGCCCGAAAAGACTACCTGCAATATGAGCATTCCACCCATCAGAGCCATAAATTGCGCTGGCAGTAGTCTCTCCTCTTTTATAAAGCGGAATAAGATAATTTGTCAAAGGTTTAAATGTCTCTTCAAGGTTTCCACTCAGACCAGGCCAATAATTCATCTGTAAGTTAATATTCTGGTGATAATCAGCCTCCCAGGGAGCCCACATGTGCTTATTCCATATGCCCTGGAGATTGGCCGGCAATTTCCCTGGAGCCCTGGACGATCCCATCAGGAGGTACCTTCCAAACTGATAGTATTGTGCATCAAAAAGAGGATCTGATTCACCTTTAATAACTCTTTTTAGTCTGTTGTAGGTACTAAGTCCCGGAGCTATGGTAAGGCCAAGATCAAGATCAACCTGGTTGAATAATGCAGAGTGTTCATCTGAATGATCAGTGAAGATGTTTTTTATTGATTTTGCTATGGCCTTTTCTATTATCTCACTGGTAATTTCCAGCGGGTTAATACTTCTGTCATAATTCAGTTTCTCAACATTAAAATCTGTTGCTGCCGTCAGAAAGATATAGACTTTAGATGCTCCTGATACCTGGATCCCATCAGGATTAGATTTTGTACTTCCATCCTTTGTCTTTACATGTACCCTTGCAGCAAACTTCATGTGCTCACCTCCGGGACCCGAACCTCCAGAGTTATCATCAAAAGCTTCAGGGGCTGGGATGTCAATTA
>CAYXQX010000304.1:0-5290 GCA_964467485.1 uncultured Porphyromonadaceae bacterium
ACCCTCCCGAATATCCTGCACAATTGAAAACTCTGAAGTCAGATCATCTGGTAGCAACAGCTCTGCATAATCATTGATGCGTTCAAAAAGAAAGGGGAATACTTTATTCAGATGATTACATGCGCCAATCAACAATTCTTTATAAGCTTCATTTTGCGCATTAGAACTGGGTATCTTACCGTCCAGTAGATCATAAATGTGCTGTGGTTTTACAGGCAGTTCATCAGGAATCTGACCTTGCTTGGCCTCATCTAGTATTTCGGGTAAGGTGTAACCGTCTTTTGGCGTAATAACACGAACGCCCAAAGACTGGTAATCGTTGGCATCCATAAATCGAAGTGCCATGAGCCTATTGAACCAGGTATAAGCTACTTTATCTATTACCTGTTCTTTTGAGGTGTGGTTGATTTCTTCTTGTAGTTTACGCAATGCGCCAGCCTTCTCTCTCAATTCAGCAGAGTCTGTGTGCAGAACATGTTCAAGCTTTGCTGCAACCTGTTCCAGTAATTTCCTTCTGGCCTTTTGGGCGAATCTTTTTAGATTATTGGTGTTCATTAGAGTGTGATTCTTCGGTTGTTCTTAATCTGCTCTTTTAAGGATTTCCTCAAAGCCTCAATATATTCATCTACATCTGACTCTGTTCTTAACTCGGTCTTTGAATAATTCGCCTTTACTGATGACCCTCTGATGTAATGAGGCTTGGGTTCATTGACCTCTCCACCGGATGAGGCAGGTGGAGCAGCTAGACCAATCATTTCATTCAGCTGTTTAGATAGTAAAACCTCTTGAACCATGGCTCTAACATCCCGAATCACCGCTATATACTTTTGATTTTGAAGTTTCTTCGTTTCATCTTGAAATGGCTGAATAACTTGCTCTTGCTGAGCGGTATCAAGATCCATAAATTCTTCCTTGCTTTGCAAATTCTTAATAGCATTTTTAATGGTTTTTTTGGCCTTGCCTTTTTCTTCGTCTATCCGTTCCAGTACCTTATTGGCCAATACATCCTTTGCTTTTTTTGCCTCTCGAATAAGATTCCCCGAATAGGGTTTAGAATGCTTCAGTAATTCTTCTAACAACTGAAGTTCATTACCCTCAATATAGTCAAGGTTTGATCGGTCTCCTTCAAGCAAATTTAGGATACCATCATAGATATCCTTCTGATCACCGTTTATAAACCGCTTTATCGGATCTAACAAATCCTCTTTAGTATTTAGTAGCTCATCCTTAAATCCATTAAGGTTAGTGAGGAAATAACCATATTCTTTTTTACTCCAACCCTCAAGCTTATCGGCAAACTCGTTCAGACTATTCAAAAAGGGATATGATCGCTTTTGTGCCAGAAGTTGATTCACCTCAACATACATATCGTTGAGCTTGTTTTTGAAAGCGTTTGCAACATCCTTAGCTTCCTTCATTGAGCAGGTCTCATCAAAAGCATCTGAATAAGTTTGCTTTAATGTTTTAATTGATTCCACATCATAAGTGGCCTGGGGTTCTAATAAAGTGTTGCTATAATTAGAGCTGTTTAGAAGCGCGTTTAATACATCTTCATCTTCAAGAAGATTTGAGTTTTGCTTAATCTCAACTTTCCCGCGCTTGTACAATTTGGCTGTCACCGCCCATATCGCATTGGGATACCAGCCATATGGTTTCCTGATGAAATATGTTTTGAGATCATTTAATGAGGTTCTGTCTGATTGGGATTTTCTTCTGTTAATAATGTTCAAAACCTCTGATTCAGCTTCTGAGATTGTTTTATCATCAGAGCCAAACAAATCATCCTGGCGATTCCTTATGACGTTCTTGAAAGTTTCCTCTGTAAATAGGGTATTCCCCAGCATTCGCAGATTGGGGTAAACTGTCTTAACAAGATTCTGAAAAACATTAATGACTCTTGTCTTGCCATCGGATGTTTGTCCAAGTTCATGATTCCTGCCGTTTAGATATACTGTTGATGAGGCCAGTAATTTGTTGGCCATGAATACGAGGGTTTTCCTTCTTTCAGCATTTTGTTGGGCTTTATCCTGGAGGATGCGTCCGACTTCTACTCGATTGGAAGTTGATTGACTCTGTTTAACATACTTGTTGGTTCTCAAATACATCTTCACATCCTTCATGAAAACGGCATCAGATGGCAGAACCATTTTCATCCCTGTACTGCCCATTGTTTGAGATTGGATATATGTCACATTGCTATAATCCGGATAGTTTTCCGTGATAATTTCTATCTCTAATTCTTTTTCCCGTCCTAATATAGCCCCATCAATTTTACTGGTAAAATCATAGTCTTGTTTATTATCCAGATACCGGATCTTATTATCCCGGATAATCTCATCGAATAAAATCTCTTTGAGTACTTGTGTAATTGCCTGATCATCAATACTCATATTCTTTATTTCTTCTTCTACATCCTTCTCATCATCGGTAAGAAACTCGTACACATCGCCATTCCTTTGAACATAACTCTGATTCTCAAGCATATTTAATGCTTCCTCAATCTTTTGTTCATGTTTTTTAAGATCCACCTCTATATCATCGATCAATAGTACTGAGATATTTCTTTTCGTTGTTTTAAAGTTGCCAAAGTATTTCACCAGAAATAGCACCTTGAGTACTTTAATAGCGAAGCGATTGTCAAGGTTCTTCTCCGACAATATGATGGTACTTTGTATTTCGCCCCTCAATTCATTTCGGATACCTTCAAACATCATATCAAAACTCACCAAAGCTTTGTCATTTCGGTCTTCAAGTTTTTGCACCACTTGTTGAAATACGCCTAACATAGATCTTTCACCCAGAGCAGCATGTTTTCCCTGGAAGGCATTATGAGTGGAAAGCACTCTTCGACATTGCTGAAACAAATCAAACTGATAGGGTACCAAAGGAAACTTATTGGCAAAATCTTCATCATTACGATAGCCCCTGAACTGGACTCCGGCATCTGAAAATGACAATAAAGTATCGAGATGGGCACTATCCTTTTTAAAAGCAGCCATCAGATTATTTTGCGTTATTTCATTTTTCTTAAGCAACCTTTTTTCGACAACTTCATCAACATTGGCAGAAGTTAAAGGAATTTTTATTTTAAAACGGGCCTGAATCCGGGAGAAGTCGTTCATCTGGCTTTTATTCATATCACCAACCACCATCTCCATATCTTCCTGAGAAGTAACCAGGATCCATGATCCACCTCTGGTTTGCGTGGCCAGGGTTTCGGCAATCGTCTGAAGATTCAGCATCAATTTGGTATTATCACTGATGTATTGACCAACCTCATCAACAAAGAAATTCAATCTGAAACCGGTTTGTTTGCTTGAGATATATTCTTGAACTCTCTGGCAGAAATCATCAATAGATTGCTTCTGTCTATCCTCAATCTCATCCAGAAGACCCTCATATTTAGATGAATCAACATTGTTCAGCTCTCCCAATACAGCAGCAATATCATCTGTTACCAAAGGATCAAAATAATCTGTCCGAGCTTTTTTCCAGGTTGCGCCATGTTTCTGTTCGAACGCTGACAAAAACTCCTTGTATTTTCCTTGCTTGTCCAACCACATCTCAAACTCTGCTACATGCTGCTGGAAACCATAATAACCCAAATGGTCAAAAAACACCTTGTAGAAAACAGACAGGATTGCATTCTCATCTGATTTGCTGGTAATCTGGGCTTGCTGGTCAATATTAAATAGAATTGATTCTGAAGGAATATTCTTGGCTGCCAGGACATCGGCTTTCAAGATCTCGTCATCTTCAATTTTCTCAGCAAACAGTTCACAACTATTGTATCCATCAAACTCTTTATTCTCTACCACATATGAAAGAATTTTAAGCAAGTGAGATTTACCACTTCCAAAAAATCCTGAAATCCACACCCCATTCGCTCCGGCATAACTATTATAGGCTGAGAAAAAATCCCGTATCTTTTTGCCAATCTCCTTCGTAATGACATATTCTGACACTTCATCTGAGATATGATCGCGATCATCAGCCTTGATAACAGTCTCGATAGTTCTGTTTATGTCTTTCTTGAAAAAATCTCTAATTCTCATGACTTGGGTTCTATTTTGTCGATATTGAAAGCTCGGTAATAATTATCATCCTTAAGAAGTTTGAACAGGTTTAATGAATGACCATCATATTCACCCGGGAAGAAGGCTACAGTTGGAGCTTCTTTTGCAATATTCTGAAGGTTGTTTAACACGTTATGTGATCGGATAAACGGGAAAACCAGTCCAATACCCGTAAGAAAATAGACCTTTGAGCTGGTTCTTTCTATCTTATCCTTAATTCTAGGCATCAAAACCTCGTGCATATTCAGTGAAGATTGCAAAGCTCTCAGGAATTTTTCTTTAGACTTCGCCTTCTCCAAACGAAACATTCTTTCTATCCCACCCTTTTCCTCCAAGATTTCACAAACGATATCATAAAGATTAATTTCCATTACCGGCACACCTGATGTTCCCAGTTTGTTGATCAGTAGGGCTATAGCAGCCTTAACTTGCAATTCTTGTTGTGGGTCATATGCCGAGATGAAAAAAGGAATCTCACCTCCAAGCGCTTCCATGTTAAGGAATCGCTTGGAAGAAATCACCTCAAAAAGGTGCTCGAATTTTGCAGAAATATCAGCCATATTTATTCTTTCAGAGTGTTGATATCCAGATCACTTATTAAAAATATCTTCAGCCAATTGGGATCATCAGAAACTATAGCATCCGATACTGCATTATCCAATAATTGGGGATGAAACACTTTAGATTTCACATCCTCTATTATCCCGGCTTGTTCTAAAATCTTATAAGACACCTGCCGAATCTTCTTTTGGGTAGCCTCAGTAAGTTCTTCCATTTCGGGGTGCAAATCGATTTTTCTTCTATAGAAAGAGAGATACTCACCATCGTTAAACTCATAATCAAAAAGTAATAATTTTTCTCTCAGTACCTCAATCACAAAATCTCGAAGAAAACCATAAGTCTTGCAAACTGCTAAAAAAGCTATTTGCTTTTGGGTTACCAGATCACTTGCGGCCAGCATAGAAAGCTGGGTGTCGGTTAGATTATTCAATCGTTTCCGGAATTCCTGATTGAACCTTTTCCCGGTTGCCGCCTTACCCTTGCCCAACTCATTCACAAAGTCTATTTCTCTGCCCTCCAGTATTGCATTAGCACTTAACACCATCTCTTGTAGTCTGAGAGATGTTGATGTATAAGAAAAATCATATTTATTAGTTTGTGGCATTTTTAATCGGTCCTATTTTCGGATTTTCGAAACAATTCCTTGTTGATGT
>CAYXQX010000305.1:0-2685 GCA_964467485.1 uncultured Porphyromonadaceae bacterium
ACGCTGACATTCACCACCTGATAGTTGACTTGGTTTAGATTTAAATCTATCAGCTAAGCCAAGCCAATCCAAGGCCTCCATAACTGCTTTTTTCCTTTCTGATCCTGATTTTTTCAGAAGTAACAATGGAAATTCCACGTTTTCATATGCCGTATATACAGGCAACAGGTTATAGGTTTGAAAAATAAAACCAATGCTCTCATTTCTAAGGTGGGCTGCCTCCTTATGACTCAATGTGGAGATGGCCTTATCGAGAACCATGGCTTCCCCCTGACTGGGCGAATCAAGTGATCCAATAATGTTGAGTAGAGTTGTTTTTCCAGATCCACTCGGACCTACCAAACCCGAGAATTCACCACCCATAATGCTAAGGCTAATTCCCTTTAGAGCTTGAAATTCCTGTTTTCCCATAGGAAAGCTTTTCATAAGCTCAGTTAATTGAATTTTTACGTCTTTTTCCATTGTTTTAATGATTATAAACAAACATTAATTGAATTCCTTTACCGGCAAATACATTGGGTTCATCCAGATTCTGATAGATTTGGAAATTATCAGGATTCCAGAAACCCATAATATAAAAGCTCCATTTATCGTAAACCATCTGAAGGTTTATAAACCTGTACCACGATTCATTGATCCAGTCGAAATAAACCATTGCAGATAGATTGTGAAACAAAGTGAGGGGGTAACTGACAGAAACAGCAGAAAAATTCATTCCTTTTGATTTTTCCAAAATCTTGTCTGATTGCCCGTAATAAAACTGCTCAGCCATTGCCGTTATCCCCTTACCTATGCCAAAAGTATAATCGGCCCCAAGAGTAACTTTCCGGCTATATAATCCCAGACCCAAATCAGGAAAAGCATTTGAATAATCGGCCTTTTCTATACTGGTCTCAAACCAAAGACCAGCTATTGCATCCCATTTCCCGTCCATCCCAACTCGAAATTCAGGAATTGGATTCTCCGAAGCAGGGATAAAGAAGTCAATAGCAGCCTCTCTTGGATCAATCTGACGATAGTGACCCGAAAGAGCCATCTCACCTGGTCCGGCAGGTATTTGAAGCCTACCTCCAAACTCAGGTTTCCATTCCCATGTCGAGAATTGCTCCCATCCTTTAACACTCTCATTTCCTGCTAGTCCCCAAATCCAAAGATTTGCATTATTAAGAAAATAGTACCTGAATAATGCACCGTAAACCCCGTCTGTCAATTGTAAAGGATCTCGTGCGTCCATTTTGTCAAACCACATGAGTGGGCGGAGCATAGTAGCACTACCAAAGTTCATTTTCTGTAAACCAATACGCAGCTCTGCCTGGTCTCCAGATACACTAGCCCAAATTCTATAAGGTTTTAGTTTGATCTGACCATTAGTTGAATCAGGATGAAAATACTCGAGGTAAGAACTTGCATTGAATGAGACCTCAGCTTTAAAATTCAAGCCCTTATCAGTAGTCTTTGACAACCTTAGTTCCGGAATATACCTTAATCCACTCACATTTGAATATGGCTTACTGAGGCTGGAAACATGGAGACCGGAGAGCTGTCCCCGGAAGTTTACAGTCTGAGATGCAAGTCCTCCTGTTAGTAGGAGCATTAATATCAATATGGTAAATCTGTTTTTCATTATTTCCTGTTATCCCGTTATCCCGTTATCCCGTTATTCAGGTTTTTTTTCAGTTCTCGGTAGAATTCCGTAGAAAAAGAAATTTAACAATTCCATTATTACATCCCTGGAATTCCCATACATTCTCAAAAGTCGTTCATCATTGGCAAGTTCTAACATATGGCTCATGAAGAACATCATAAATTCCACTTTGATATCCTGCCTTACCTCACCTTTTTTTTGAGCCTCTGCATACCAGTGAACTACTTCCTGGAGTATTGTAGTAGAAATTCCCTCATAATACTTTTTAATTTCTTCATCGGGATTACCAAGAATATCATCTATCATCTCACTACTTACCTCTTGTGTCTCCTCCATTTTCATCCTGATGGTCTCCCTTACTTTTTCCTCAAAAGGAATGTCACTTTTCATTAACTCTCTGTATACCCTCAAACTCTCATCATAAATAGTATCAAGGAGGTGCATGGCCAGATCATTTTTATTTTCGAAGTACTTGTAGAAGGTTACTTTACTAACTTTTGCTTTGCGGCAGATTTCTTCAATTGTAACTCGCCGAATACCAAATTTCCAGAATAAGTCCTTACCAGCCTCTCTTATCTGCCTGACTTTAAGATTATTCCCTTCCCCTTTACCGAGCTTAACCATAACAACCTTAGTTTACGTTTTTCGTATCATTTAACTAATTTCGTACAATATTACGAAATCGTAAATTACCATACAAGAGAATTAGCAATTATTCGGTTATTCGTTACTTCGTTATTCGTTATTCCGTTATCCGTTATCCTGTTATCCGTTACTCCGTTATCCTGTTATCCGTTACTCCGTTATTCGGTTATTTATAACTTTATTGTCTTATTACTTATACTTAAGCCTTAAGTCTCAAGCCATAAGCCTTAAGTTACTTCACCGATTTTCCTTCGGATTTATATTTTTCCATCAGTGCAGTGAGTTGTTCTACGACATCAGGATTTTCAAAATACACGTTTTGTTTTTCTTGAGGATCGGTCTCCATATTATATAGTTGTCCCGGAGGGTCATTCGGGCCTTGTTTTTGGAATCCA
>CAYXQX010000305.1:2695-5285 GCA_964467485.1 uncultured Porphyromonadaceae bacterium
ACCGGAAAAACCTGCCGGCCCTAATCCAAAAGCAAGTTTCCATGGTCCTTGACGAATGGCAAACATCCCACCACCTGAATGATGAACCAGGGCTACACGTATTGGGTTATCGTGTTTCTTACCAAGATAGGCAGGAAGGATACTATAGCTATCGGGAGCTGCTGATTCAGGCAAATCGACTTCCAGTATCTCTGCCATTGTTCGCATGAAATCCAGATGACCTATCAACTCAGAATTCGTGCTTCCATGTTCAATTTTACCGGGCCACTTCACAAGATAAGGTACATGATGTCCACCTTCCCAGATATCAGATTTCACTCCTCTCCAGGGATTTGAGGGATTATGACCAAATTCCCTAACGGAGCTTACCGGCCCAGACCAATTCTCACCGTTCCTACCGGGAGATCCATTATCGCTGGTAAATATTACAAGTGTATTATCCTCAAGCCCTATCTCCTTCAGGGTACTGAGCACCCTACCAACGCAATAATCAACCTCATTAACAAAATCGCCGTATCTACCGGCCTGTGATTTGCCCGCGAACTCTTGTGTTGGAGCTATAGGAGTATGGGGAGCCGTGAGAGCGAAATATAGAAAAAATGGTTTTCCAGAACCGTCCTCTACCCTTTCCCGTAAATAATCTACTGCCTTCTGAGTTATGGCAGGCATAACTGCCTCTAGTTTCCATCCGGGTGTCATCATTCCTTTCCCTCCGAACAAGGAATCAGGTTTCATTACCGTTGGAACTTCAACTACTTCGTTATTTTCTATAAATGTATATGGCTGGAAATTTGGAACATCATCACCAAAATAATAATCAAATCCTCGTGTAACCGGCCCTCCACCTATTGAAGCTGAATAATCTACCATTTTCCCAGGTAAGGATCGCTTCACCTCTACACTATCAGGAAATTTCCATTCCCAACCAAGATGCCATTTTCCAATACATGCAGTATGATAACCTGCATCCTGAAAAAGACGGCCAACAGTATATTCTGTCTCTGCTATAAGAGGCTTATCCCACTGCCACAGAACACCTTTCTTAAGCCTGGTTCTCCAGGCATAGCGGCCGGTGAGAATTCCGTATCTGGTTGGTGAACATACAGAAGATGGTGAATGAGCATCCGTAAAACGCATACCTTCTGAGGCAAGTTGATCCAAATAGGGCGTTGGAATTTTTGACTCTAGATTCTGGCAGGCAAGATCGCCATAGCCCATATCATCAGCCAAGATGAATACAACATTGGGCTGCTTATGTGAGTTTGAACAGGAATATGATACTATCAAAGTGAGAAATAGTAAATAAGACAGTTTGTATTTCACAATTTAGATTTTAAGATTCACAAGACAATATACAAGAATCATATTTATGACACAAGAGATATGCTTTAACAAAACTCGCAAGATCATCACCGTATCCCTGTTTTCACGAGGATAACACCTGGGCTTTGCCAATATTAGTGTTTCAAAAATGAATGGGGCATTTCTACTGAAGCAGCAATCGAAAGGCCTTCTACTGATCATTTGTCAGATTTCTTTAAACCAAACTACCTCCCAACTTGTATTATCCAAAACATGAGAAGATGAAAAGAGGAGTTTTAGTAATACTGTTGATTGGATTGATTGGACAAAGTATGGCACAGAATAACATCAGGAGAAATAATTTAACAGCTAAGGAGAAGAGGGTTATTATTAACAAGGGAACGGAGAGGCCATACACTGGTGAATATCTGGATAATAAAAAGACAGGTGTTTATACATGTAAGCATTGTGATGCTCCCTTATATAATTCTGAAGACAAGTTTGATTCCAACTGTGGCTGGCCCAGCTTTGATGATGAAATACCGGGAGCGATTCATAAGGAAACTGATTCTGATGGACTTAGGACAGAGATCACATGTAATAATTGTGGCGGTCATCTAGGACATGTATTTGAAGGTGAGAAATTCACGAAAAAAGATGTAAGGCATTGTGTAAACTCTGTATCCTTGAATTTTGTTCCAGCAGTAGAGGATATGAATACTAAAAAAACAGAAGTAGCAATTTTTGCGGGCGGCTGTTTCTGGGGAGTTGAGCACTTATTCAAAAAATCAGATGGTGTTCTGGAAACGGAGGTTGGATATATTGGTGGGCACAAGGCCAATCCAACATATGAGGAAGTATGCAATCATACTACAGGACATGCAGAGGCTTTACAGGTAACATTTGATCCATTAAAAATTAATTTTAAAGAATTGGCTAAGCTATTTTTTGAGATCCATGATCCTACACAGCATAACCGGCAGGGTCCGGATATAGGAGATCAATACAGATCTGAAATTTTTTATTCTAGTGAAAAGCAAAAAAGAATTTCGGAAGAATTAATTGGAATACTGGAAGCACAAGGCTTAAAGGTGGCTACTAAGCTAACTCCTGCCACCACATTCTGGACAGCCGAAGCATATCATCAGGATTATTATGCCAAAAGTGGGGGAAATCCCTATTGTCATATTTACACAAAAAGGTTCTGATCAGTCCTGAACACATCGGATTGATACAGCATATTTCTTTTTATAGTTGTATATGAAGGTCTTCTTATAATCGTAAGCTA
>CAYXQX010000306.1:0-5266 GCA_964467485.1 uncultured Porphyromonadaceae bacterium
CAAAGCTTACCAGCAAATAACAAAATACTTTAAGCCGGTTTAATACCGGCTTTTTTTTTATGTCTACGAAACTCAAAAACCTTTCTTCCTACCAATCATCTTCCATACAGGATGCTAAAGGAATTCGTATTGGAATATCCCTTGCCAAATGGACTCAGAAAATCACAAACGCCCTGTATGAAGGAGCAATCGAAACGCTTGTTCAACATGGTGTTAATCAGGATGATATATTTACTTATCCTGTTCCCGGTAGTTTTGAATTACCCCTGGGAGCCCAGTGGCTTTTTGAGAATAAAGAGGTCGATGCTGTCCTATGTTTAGGATGCGTAATTCAAGGTGAAACCCGTCACTTTGATTTTATTTGCCATAGCGTTTCAAAAGGAATAATGGATCTAAACCTCAAGTTTAGCAAACCTGTTATTTTTGGCGTTCTAACCACAGAAGACCAGCAGCAGGCACTAGACCGTGCCGGTGGCAAATATGGTAACAAAGGAATTGAAGCCGCCGCAACAGCCCTCCAAATGCTCTCACTAAAGGATTAACCAGCAACCAGCACCCTATCTCTTCTTCTTTTTAACTTGCTGTCCACCACGCTCCTTGGCCATCTGCTCCAACCTTGTCTGGAAATTTGACTTCTTAGCCGGTGCTTTCTTATGGTTCTGATTAAGCTTCTTCAGCAGTTTCTCTTCGTTAATACCTCTCTTGATGAGTATCATCTGAGTAAAAGTAATCAGGTTAGAAACAAGATAGTAAAAGCTTAAACCGGCAGAATAGCTGTTGAAAAATGCGAGCATCATAACAGGCATCATATACATCATCACCTTCATACCAGGCATTTGCTGACCGGTATCGGTTTGTTGCATATTGATTTTAGTACTCATAACCATCGAAGCAGCCATCAAAAGAGTGAAAAGACTAACATGATCACCGTACATCGGGATCTCAAATGGTAACTGCAAAATTGAATCATAGGAAGACAAGTCAGTAGCCCACAAAAATGATTTTTGCCGTAACTCTATTGAAGCAGGGAAAAACCGAAATAAGGCGAGCCAGATAGGCATCTGTAATAAACTAGGCAGACATCCTCCCATAGGACTCACTCCAACCTTTTTGTAGAAAGCCATAGTGGCTTGCTGTTTCTCCATAGCCTTGTCTTTGGAGAACTTAGCTGTAATCTCCTCCAACTGGGGTTTAAGCACCCTCATTTTGGCACCCGACATGTAAGATTTGAAGCTGAGTGGGAATAAGAGCAACTTAAAAAAGATAGTTAGTATAATAATAATCAACCCGTAACTAGCAATTTTTGATTCAAGGAATTGGAAAATATTTACAACAAACCACTTGTTAATCCAGGAAATAAACGGCCAGCCTAAGTCGACCAAATTTTCCAGTTCAATATCATATTGCTTAAGGGATTTAAAATGATTTGGCACGAAGTAAAAATTCAAAGGGACAATCTCCTCATTTTGACCCTCTAGTGAAATACTCATCTGAGCATAACAATGCTTCAGGTAGCCACTCCCTTCCTCCAATCCTTCAACTCTAACATGAGCCCGGGAAAAATTATTCTCAGCCTGTAATACTGTTGAAAAGAACTGCTGTTTAAAACCTATCCATTCCACCTTGGTTGGAAGGTCTTTTTCCTTTACTTCCTCAGCTTTTCTCGATGGAGTCAGACGATCTACATCATCTTCAAAAAACTTATAATATATAGAAGTATACTGATTCTCAAATTTTGCTCCTCGCTCTTGTTGGCGTAGTGGAAAAGACCAATCAAGATCAACATATCTGTCGTTCCGGCCCATAACCTCATTCATCCCATGCATTTTTATCTGCATTCCCAATTTATAGGAGTTGGGTTCCAAGGTATATATATAGTCCATATAATGCCCATCACCTGCGTTAAGACGCATAGTAACGGAACGGGGACCCGAACTAACTACAATCTCTTGTTCGTTAGTAGAAGGCTCAAAAAACAGACCCTGAGTAGCAATGGCCTTATTCGCTGCAAAGAATTGCATATTGAACTTACTCGTTTCTCCTTCAAAAAGTATAAGAGGCAGACTATCATGAGTCTTATAGTCCTTTAATTCTGCCGAAGTCACCCGACCACCTAAATTACTTATCTTAACCCGGAGGAGTTCATTCTCCAGAATGATGGATTTCTCTTCACCCTGGCCTGCTGAAGCAAAAACACCTAGCTGTCTTTCAAGCTGGTCTTCAGCCACAACCGAATCTTCAAGAACCTCTGTAGCCTTCATAGAATTCTGAAGGTTCTCCAACTGCTTAGCTTCAAGTTGCTGCTCAATCCTGGCTTGTTGGATTGAGTCGTTTATTCTTTGGTTTTCTGTTATTTCTTCCTTTGATGGCTTCATATATAAACTATATACTACCAGCAAGGCTCCAATAATCAATAATCCAATCAGTGATTTTCTATCCATACCTCATTTTCAATATATTACCCGGAATGTTTTTCCTTGGCGCGCCAAAAATAAGGAATTATTCCATGCTTGCCTTAACGAAACTGACAAAAAGTGGATGTGGGTTCGAAACGGTTGACTTATACTCAGGATGGAATTGGACCCCAATAAACCATTTGTGGCTTGGAATCTCCATAATCTCAACCAGACTGCTGTCGGGATTTATCCCTGCCGGAACCATCCCCTGTTCAATAAAATCGTCTGTGTAATCATTATTGAACTCATAACGGTGGCGATGCCGCTCTTGAATATTTTCCCTCTTATAAATAGCTGAGGTAAGAGAGCCTGGCAGAATCTTGCAATCGTAGGCCCCAAGACGCATCGTACCTCCTTTATCCGTAATCTTTTTCTGCTGCTCCATGAGATCAATAACCGGTCCGGGAGTCTTTGGATCCATCTCTGTAGAGTTGGCCTTTTTAATATTCAGAACATTTCTGGCAAATTCAATAACTGCGCATTGCATCCCTAAACATATACCCAGAAAAGGAATATTGTTTTCGCGAGCATAACGGACTGCATTAATTTTCCCTCCAATCCCCCTAGGCCCAAATCCTGGTGCCACCAATATACCTTTTAATCCTTCCAGCTTATTCTCCCATCCATCTTCCTCCAGCAACTCGCTGTGAATCCATTTTACATTAACCCGACAATCATTTACAGCCCCAGCATGTATAAAGCTCTCATTAATTGACTTATAAGCATCATGCAACTCAACATACTTCCCAATAAGGCCTATAGTAACTTCATGTTTAGGGTTCTTAACAGACTTGACAAATGTCTTCCAATGTTTAAGATCTGGTTCCCTTTCAGCATCAAGGTTAAGCTTCTTTAATACAATATCATCAAGCTTCTCTCTATGCATCATCAGAGGAACCTCATAGATAGTTGAAGCGTCTCTCGATTCAATAACGGCAGGAAGATGAACATTACAAAAAAGTGCTACTTTTTTCCTTACATCCAGGCTAAGTTTCTTTTCTGTTCGAAGAACCAGAACATCTGGCTGCACACCCTCTTCCTGAAGGGCCTTAACCGAGTGTTGAGTTGGCTTGGTTTTGAGTTCTCCAGTGGTACTAAGATAAGGTACCAGGGTAAGATGAATCACCATAACCCTATTACCCAACTCCCATTTTAGCTGCCTCAGAGATTCTATATATGGTAGTGACTCTATATCACCAACTGTACCACCAATCTCAGTAATAATAATATCAAATTCCCCCTTTGTACCAAGAATCTGAATCCTTCTTTTTATCTCATCGGTAATATGTGGTATTATCTGCACTGTCTTGCCAAGATAATCCCCACGGCGTTCTTTATCTATAACAGACTGATAAACTCTACCCGTAGTAACATTATTAGCCTGTGATGTGGCAATATTCAGAAATCTCTCATAATGCCCCAGGTCCAGATCTGTTTCAGCTCCATCCTCAGTAACATAACACTCTCCATGCTCGTATGGGTTTAAAGTACCAGGATCCACATTAATATAAGGATCTAGCTTCTGTATAGTGACTGAAAAGCCTCTGGCCTGAAGAAGACTAGCCAGAGAAGAAGAAATAATACCCTTCCCCAGAGAGGAAGTAACTCCCCCTGTAACAAAAATATACTTTGCTTGTTTTGACGTCATAAAAACTAGAAAGTCAGGCTAACACCTAAGGTTGGCATAAACGGTAATTGATCAACACGTTCATACCTTATCCTATCGAAATAGAAAATATTATTACGATTATAGACATTTGTAACACTCAGTGTTACATCAATATTAGCATAATCACCCAGAACAAAAGATCTCTTCAGGTTCATATCCAACCTGTGGTAATAAGGAAGACGACCTTGATTAAGAGGACCATATACTATACCTAACTCACCGTTGGCAGTTGTGTAATCAGTGTTGATCCCATCATGGAAAGGTATCTTCTCGTAAAAACCTTGTGTTTGTGTAAATGGAAATCCTGATCCAAGATTCCATCTTGTGCTGAACTCCCAATTTAGATCCTCACCAAAGGTATAGGATACGACAAGGTTAACATTATGCCTTCTATCGAAATGAGGAGGATATTGGATTATACCATCATAACGTGTTACCCATCCTAGAGAATAAACTCCCCAGAAATAAAGCCTTTTGTAATCATACTTTAACAAGAAATCCACACCATAAGCCTGGCCCGTTTCAATTATGAAGTCTTTTCTTAAATAAGCTGGTTTATCCTGATTTTCGCCGGTATCATCGTAGAGCTTATTCCTGTTGATGTTGGTAAGTTGAGTATTATCCTTTATGTATCCCTCTACGTTAAGATTCAGACGGTTAGTAATATCAAGTTCGAAACCTAAAATTGCATGATTGGATTTCTGAAGTTTAGTATTCACCTTATTACCATCAAATTCTTTTTGTAAATCTTCAGGGCCGCTAAGGAAACCGTAGAAAAGGTTAACAACATCCCTATCGGAATTAGCAGCAATCAGGTTTTGAGAATAAACACCTCCGGAGAACTTAATCCTGAAAATATCACTAAGGTTATACTTGATTCCCAATCTTGGCTCAGGACTGGCTTCGCCCAGTGATGCATAATAGTGTAATCTAAAGCTGGGTTCAATAAGTAATTTACCAAGAGTCATTTTATACTTCGCATATCCGGCAAGTTCAGTGGTATACTGCTGCTGTGTAATCTTCCGCCCTACTGAATTAAAATAATTAAAGTTTGTGTTAAAACCTAAAACCTCAATCCCGTAATCCAGTTCATCTTTTCCAAAAAAGTACAGAAAGGAAAGACCAACATTAAACCCGTTAA
>CAYXQX010000307.1:0-5264 GCA_964467485.1 uncultured Porphyromonadaceae bacterium
GAGTTATGAGTTAAAATAAATTAAGCCTTAATAAATAATCTTATACCCAATTCCTCTCACATTGAGAATCTCCACTTCGGGATCATCAACTAGATATTTTCTGAGTTTGGTGATAAATACATCCATCGATCTGGCATTGAAAAAATTATCATCACCCCAAACTTTATCCAGAACCAAACTTCTTTCCAAAACTTCATTATGTTTAAGACATAAAAGTCGAAGTATTTCTGCCTCCCTATGGGTTAATTTCTTTTCTCTGCCTTGAAATTCCAAGACCTGCCTATCATAATTAAAATGATATTTTCCAACAAGAAAGTTCTTTTGGGAATCCTGCTTTTCCACCAAACCCGAATTATCGGAGAGGCGCGCTTTTATACGAACAACAAGCTCCTCCATACTGAATGGCTTCTTTATATAATCATTGGCACCAATCTCAAATCCTTTTACCACATCAGGCGTTTGTGACCTGGCCGTTATAAAAATTATGGGCACCCTGGCATCCAGCTTTCTAATTTCCTGGGCCAAAGTAAAGCCATCTTTGATGGGCAACATAATGTCCAGAAGACAAATATCAGGTTTGTACTCTTTAAATGAATTAAGACCACTACGGCCATCCTGACTGTAGTTAACTTCGAAGCCTCTGGTTTCAAGGCTTTCTTTCACTATCAAACCCAGCGAAAGTTCATCTTCAACAAAAAGAATTTTATTTTTACTCATGGATATCAGGTATTGCAATTGTGAATTCTGTTCCTTGTCCGGGCTGGCTATTAACCCCAATAGTCCCCTTGTGAAGCTCTACAATTTGTTTAACATAACTCAATCCTAAACCAAACCCTTTAACTGTATGTAGGTCGCCGGTTGGTACACGGTAAAACTTTTCAAAGATATGCTTTTGCTGCTCTTTTGAGATCCCTATACCCTCATCTTTTACACTAAATACAACATACTCAGCCTGCCTTAGACATTTGATACTGATCCTGCTTTGACCTTTTGAATATTTTACCGAATTATCAAGCAGATTATTGATGATATTTTGAAAATGCATCCTGTCGGCATTAATATATGCAGTGGACTCTGAATCAAAATCAATGCTTACATTACCATTTCCCTTTAATATATATTGCTGGGCTGTTTCATTAATAAGACTACTAAGATCAAAAGTTTCCTTGCTTAGGATTAGAGTCTTACGTTCATCAGCACTTATACTCAGAATCTTTTCAACCAGGCCCGAAAGCCGCCCCAGCTCCTTTTGTGAGATATCAATATACCTTTTTGTTTTTTCTTGATCTTTTAGAGCGTCAAAACTAACCATAGCCTCCATTGCCGCGGACACAGTTGCAATTGGAGTCTTAAACTCATGGGTCATGTTATTGATAAAATCATTCTTGATCTCCGACACTTTCTTCTGCTTGAAAATTGTTTGTAACATAAATGTAAAACTTCCGGCAACAAGAACCAGGAGTATTAATGAAGCCAGTATGGTTAGCCACATATTTTTAATCAGAAAGGTCCTTGTATCCGGGAAAAAAGCCAGTATTTGACCCTTATCAAAATCCCTGCCCGGAATACTTTGAATTACCTGGGATTTTTTAAAAACATCAGGATCATTTCCAGTTAAATCAAATAGATGATCATCCTGAAGATATGCCAGGTAAAAGGGTGTTTCAATATTCCTCTCCTTCAATTCAGCCAGATACCGCCTTTCAAGACTTGTGAGGTCCGGTCTGTGAACCATCAAACTGCTTACAACAATATTGAACAGCTCATCAGCTTCACCTGCATCTATTACTATCTCCCCCGGTTCACCGCTATACTCGTAAGTCCACGATTGGTATTCCTCCTCCCCCCAGATAATTACACTGTCATTCCCAACAACCCAGTTTTTCTCCAATTTTCTTTTAGTACCCTCAACTGGTATTTTATGATCCGCTATCTTTCCATCAACAACATATTCAATTTTTGAATCTCTGAGAGAATCATTCATTAAAGCAGACCGACTGAAATATCTACTTAGAGTAATATCCCTGATTTCCTCATTAAGAACATCCTCCATAGCAGAGTTTGCCTCAACTCTGAATGATGTCGCCTGACTGTCATAAGTGGTTGTTACCCAGTAAACCTGGAAGATTAGAATACCCACAATAGCAATAATAGTGGACAAAAGAACATACCGAAGTTTCCTTTGCATGATTCAAAATTAAGCCAATTTATCATTATGCCTCTCAGACTTAACACAAGTTAACAGAATATAATATATAATAAGACGAAAGACTGCCGACTACTATATCCCAAGCTTCTCCTTCAACACCTTCAGTCCACTACGACTAACTTTAACTTTCATTCCTGATTTTAGAAGTAGTACTTTACTTTCTTTTCCATAAGGTTCAATCTGGACTATCTGGCTAAGACGGACGATGTGTGAGCGATGTACTCTCGCAAATTCCTTATTATTGAGATGCTTCTCATAGTAGCTCATTCGCTGCTGCTTAAGAAACCGTCCTTCAGCAGTATGAATATTTACGTAATCATCATAAGCTTCAATAGACTCAATCTGGTCGACGGGTATGACTTTGATCTTATTTCCGCTCCTTACTACTATACGATCAATGCTACCAATGGCCTCCTGATGAGCTTCCATAATAGCATTAACCCCAGTTCCTTCTACCTTAACCTTACTCTCACCAACCCGCTCAATAGCCTTCTTTACAGCTTTTGCAAACCTATCCTCACCATATGGCTTCAGTAAATAATCAGCAGTATTCAGCTCGAAAGCCTTTATTGCAAATTCATCATAGGCAGTAGAGAAAATTATTACCGGCGTCTCATCCAGTAATTCAATCATTTCAAAACCTGTAATCTTAGGCATTTGAATATCCAAAAATATCAAATCAGGTTTGTGCTCCTGAATGGCCTTCAATCCTTCAAAACCATTCTCACATTCTGCTATTATCTCAATTTCCTTATGCTTGCCAAGATATGTCCGGATAAGCTTTCGTGCATGTTGCTCATCATCAATAATAATGGTGCGAATTCCCATGATGACCTATTTTTGTGGTACAATAATTTCTGCGGTAAAACGATTCCCTTTCTTGCTCAACCTTAACAAATTCGAAGATTGGTAAATCAACTGAAGTCTGTTATGTACGTTCTGAAGACCTATCCCCTTTCCTTTTCTGGATGGCATATCAGGATCATAATCATTACTTATGGTTATTATTAGTTGCTTTGACTCCAAAGAAGCCCGGGTAATAATTTCCACCGCTTCTGTACTTTCATAAACCCCATGTTTAATGGAATTTTCAAACAGAGGCTGTAGAATCATATTTGGAACCAGGCATTTTTCACATTTATCATCTAAATCAAATTTAAACAAGAGCTTATCTCCAAACCGAATCTTCTCAATTTCAAGATACTGCCTAACATGCTCCAATTCCTCAGCAAGTTCTGTAAGTTCATTTTCCTTGTATTCTAAAGATGACCTAAGGAAACTACTTAACTTTACGATCATTTCTCTAGCCTCTTCAGGCCTGTCCAATGTAAGTGAGGCTATTGAATTTAAACTATTAAAAAGAAAATGAGGGTTTATCTGAGATTTCAACCTGTCGATCTCAGCTTCTCTTACCTGAACCTGTAGCTCTCCTTCTTTCATTATTCGAGCCTTACGATCTTCCTGGGTGATGTAAAGATGGTATATCATTACCATTATTGAGTAAAGGAACAAGCCACTTATAGCTCTCCATGGCATTGAATCATCCAGAAAATCATGATAATCTAATAAACCTGAAAACACATACTTCATGATCATATAGCTCATGCCCATCCATAAAGCCAATGCCAGAGCTGCCGTGCCCAAATGATACAGGAAAGTGTCCATAAGATTGCTACGCGTACTATCGTAGTATCTAACAGCAAACCAAATACTCAAGCCCACTACAGCAAAGAGTATATTGAAAACCAGGCTGTCAGCAATGGAATTGACAAGGTCTTGATCAGAAAAAAAGTATAAAACAGACACATGGATCCCTATTATGAGGATCCATGCAACGCCATAAGCGAGACTATATGATTTTCTTTCGATAAAGGGATTTTGCATTACTAGATGCCGAATGATTTAACTTCTCCTCCACCAAAGATAGCTAATCCCTTTATGATAAGGACTCTTTCCTGATCAAAAACAAGATTGGGCATTCTCTCCCTCTTATCTGAAAATCCACCAAAAATGGCTGCAACCTCAATCCTAACATTCCAACCAGCCGGTACAATTATAGTTGTACCACCAAAACAGCTAAAGGTATCAAGCACATTCTCACCCACTGCTAACTGTGAATTCATAAGGTTAATTTTGCTGCCACCAAAAACGCTGGTAATTTTTCCACCCTTAAACTCATTAGAGGTGACCATACGTTCTCCACCACCAAAGATGGACACCTCATCGATAAAATCCCGCGAGTCCTCCTTATTCCTATCCTTGCGATTTTTAAAATATTTGGGAGGGCTTAATATCAGATAGAGACCAAACACAACAATAGCTGATGGCCAAAAAGCCTGCCTCACATAATATGGAAAATCCCAGTAGTTCTCAATAAGGAAGAAACCTCCGAGAGATATCAATACCAATCCGATTACCTTGCTCTGATTATTAACCAGGGAGAAAACACCAATTACTATTAATAGCATCTCCCATGACCAAAGAATATCTTTCAATCTGTATGGTAGTAGGTCAAAAGAATTTGCAACCAAAAAACCTCCTAATATTACAAGCAGAATACCCCACGTCTTTCGTGTATTGCTATTTCTGCGTACTTCGTGTCCCATTCGTTCCATGATATTTAAGTATTAAAGTTTGGATCAAAAATATTGATCCAAAACTTATCCAGGAAACACCATTCGGCGAATGAACAGGTTTTATCGGTAGGTGTAGTATCAAAAAAGGATACAAGCAATAAGCGAATAGCAGATGAACAAATAAGCTTTCATTTGCAAAAAGATATCCAAACCAGAAAAGATAACAGAGAATTCTAACAAAGCAAGTTTGTAATATTGTTTGAGATAATTTTTGACAGCTTTATATATCTTCGCCAACATGAAAACAAACAATCCACCCGGAATTTTTAACGATGTCATTGGGCCTGTAATGCGCGGCCCATCTAGCTCTCATACAGCTGGATCTCATAGGATTGGATCGATAATCCAACAGTTGGCAGGATCGGAAATGTGTAAGATAAATTTTCATTTTCATCCTGATGGATCACTGGCCAGCACCT
>CAYXQX010000308.1:0-5261 GCA_964467485.1 uncultured Porphyromonadaceae bacterium
GAAAGGAGAGTCCTCTTTCTGGATCAACAAGCAAAAGTTTTTCAGGGTGAGATTTAGTTGGCAAGAGGAATTTTTTGCAAGATCTGTTAGTCCTTATGATTACGCGGTGGTGAAAAATTACATTAAATTTCAGGAGCAGCATCATCAAAAAAAATCCTTCGGGGAGGAATTTGATGAATTTTTTGGTGAGGTGGATATTGATTGATTTTCCTGGCAATTGATTGGTCTTCCCTCCATCTTCCCGCTATCTTCTTCCATCTTCCCTCTATACCCCGAGCTGAAGCTCGGGGATATTGTGCTCGAGGATATTGGTGCCCCTGCCGGCCTACGGCCGTTGCGCCTTCTGCCCTATTTGATACATTACCGGAACGATTACCAGGGTAACGATGGTGGCGAAGGCCAGGCCGAAAATTACCGTGCTGGCCAATGGGCCCCAGTACATGGCATTATATCCTCCGAAATAAATGTGTGGGTTTAGTTCGGTGAATAGTGTGCGGAAATCAATATTCATACCAACAGCCAAAGGCAGAAGTCCAAGGATGGTGGTTACCGCTGTTAGCAGAACAGGACGGAGCCTGGTTTTACCGGCTTCTACCACGCATTCTTTGGCAATATCTGCCGGGAGCTTAGCTTTTTCGGGCAGACCCAATTCTTCTCTCTTACGACGCTTGAGCAGGCCTATATAGTCGACCAGCACGATAGCATTGTTAACAACAACCCCGGCCAGGGCAATTATACCAATACCGGTCATCATGATTATAAAGTCCATCTTGAAGGTGGCGAGTCCGCCCAGCACTCCAATAATACTAAAGAATACACTGGCCAGGATGATTCCCGGTTTTACAAAGGAGTTAAATTGTGTTACCAGGATTATCATCATCAGCGACATAACCAGCAGGAGAGCCTGGATCATAAAGATCGAGGTGCTTTCTGTTTCTTCGGCTTCGCCTGTGAATTCGAAGGAATAGCCATCAGGCATTTCAAAATCCTGAAGGAGCTGGTTCAGCTGGTTATTTACACCTGCAGAATTATACCCCGCTATTAAACCTGAAGATACGGTAACTACTCTTTCCATATCGATACGGTTAACCGATCCATAGGTGGAACCAAAATGAAAATCAGCCACTGCAGAGATAGGTATCTGAGCCGGTCTGCCGGTTGCCTGATTCATGTAACTTATCTTCTGGTTCATCAATACACTGAGGTCGCTGCGGTATTTTTCAGCCAGACGGATCTGGATAGGATACTCTTCTTCACCAACTTTGAAATCAGAAACATCTTTACCAAAAAGGGCTGTCCTGATGGTAGAGGCAATTACCATCGTTGATAGTCCGTACCTCTGGGCCTTATCCCTGTTAATCTCAACTAAGAGCTCTGGTTTACCTAGTTCAATATCAGGCTTTAAGCTCTCTATTCCCTCAATTGAAGAATTTTCGATCTTACGAATAATATTATCTGCCAGGTCTAATAGGACATCAAAATCACGACCTGTAATTTCAATATTAACAGGCGATCCTGTAGGAGGCCCGTGGGCGTCAACCTCGATAAAAATATCGACTCCTGGGATTTTGCCAACTAGTCCGTCGGACAGTTCTTTCTGAACGTCGGTTGTATTAACATCTTCCCTGTCGGCATAATCGATGAAACTAATCTGGGTCATTGCCTTATGTGGCGTTTCTCCGGTGGCAAAATCGTTCATCCTTCTGGCCCCATTACCAACGGTGGTAAGCATCGTTTCAACAACAAAGCCGTTATCACCAATAATCTCATGAATCCTTTTTTCAACTTCATAGGAAACAGAGTCCGTAACGGCAATATCTGTTCCTAAGGGCAACTCGGAATGGACAACAACAACATCAGGATCACTCACAGGGAAAAGCAGCACGTTACCATTCCTTATACTGAAGAAGGCTCCGGTTATTATGAAAAGAAGAAACATCCCGATAATGAAGAATGTTGGGTTTCTACCCTTCAGACTGAAATTGATAAGTTTCAGATATAGATTTTCGAGTCGGTTAAGGAATACTTCCTGGAACCAGATAGCCATTTTCTTCATAAACAGCTGATGCGCAAAGCTTATGATGGCCATAAGAGCTAGTATATTTGCCAGCCACATTACCTTCATCACATACAGTAGAATAGCTATTGCGGCCATTATACCTGCATAAATCAGGATACGTTTTCTTGTCCTTACCTTTTTGGTTTTGTCGACATCCTCTTTTCCGGAGGTAAATACCGGTATGAATATCAGGGCAACAAGGAGTGAGGAGGTAAGAACCACAATAAGTGTGATTGGTAGATACTTCATAAACTCACCCATCATACCACCCCAGAACATCAGGGGGAAGAAAGCTGCAAGTGTTGTAAGCGTTGAAGAGATTATGGGCATAGCAATTTCGCCAACACCCAGTCGTGCCGAATCAAACTTATTATATCCCCTTTCCCGGAAACGCGTTATATTCTCAACCACAACTATCCCATTGTCGACAAGCATCCCAAGCGCCAGTATCAATGAGAAAAGAACGATCATATTCACCTGCGCATGCTGGATATTCAGGACCACAAAAGTTATGAAAATCGATAATGGAATGGCCAGCCCTACATAGATGGCGTTTCTCAATCCAAGGAAGAAAAAGAGTACTGTAATAACAAGAAGCACGCCCAGTATAATGCTGTTCTCCAGGTTTGTAAGCTGCATTTTGGTATTCTCCGACTGGTCGAAAGTGTAGTTAACATTCAGGTCGGCTGGAATCAGTTCATCTTCATACGACTCGGCAATAATTCGCCCAACCGCTTCCGTTGCCGAAATAAGGTTTTCGCCGTCTTTCTTGATGATCTGAAGGGTAACAACAGGCTTGCCATTCAGTCGGGCATAACTCTTTTTGTCCTCAAAATCATCAAGCACATTTGCGATATCTTTTAAATATACTGTATTAACAGGATCCTGTTTTATAATAATATTCCTGATGTCGTCTATAGTCTTAAATTCCCCGATCGTCCTTACCGAACGTCTGGTACCGCCAATCTTCAGCTCACCACCTGCCATGGTTACGTTCTCCATCATCAGGGTGTTTTCAATTTGCTGAAAACTCAGTCCCAGGGCTTCCATTCTCAAAAGGTCAATATCAACCCTGATAACTCTTTCATCAACACCACTGATATTTGCCTGCGAGATCTCAGATACCCTTTCAAATTCCTGTTGCAGATACTCTGAATAATCCTTTAACTGGACCAGCGAATAATCGCCGGAGATGTTAACGTTAAGGATGGGAAATGAAGCAAAATCAAGCTCCATAGTAACAGGATCGCTCATTAGGTCGGCAGGTAACTCTGATTTAGCCTGATCAATAGCATCCTTCACATCTACAAGAGCTTCCTTGATGTCCACATTGGTCTGGAATTCCACAAGAATGATGGAGAAATCCTGTAATGAGTTTGATGAGAGCTTATTGATGCCCTTTACTGTCTGCAGTTCATTTTCGAGAGGCCTGGATATCAGGTTCTCAATATCCTCCGGGGAGTTACCCGGATAAACGGTCTGCACAAAAACAGTAGGTATATTAACCTCAGGAAAAAGCTCCTTGGGCATTGTGAAATAGGAGATAACACCAAATATCAGCAGTACGAATACTGCCAGATAAACAGTGTTTTTATTTTTAAGGGCAAGTGTGGTAGGTTTAAACTCCCGTGCCTTGCTTTTTTGTTTTTTGTTCTCTATGTTGTCCGACATCTCAGTTTCAAAATTTAGAGTGACCTTTACTTCTGGGTGATATTCAGTGTACTACCGTCCTTGATCTGGTTGTAACCCTTAATGATCAGGTCGTCTCCTGGCTTGAGCCCTTTCTCCACCACTGTTCTTTTTCCATCCGATCGACCGGGTGTGATATAGGTTTTCATACCGAAATACTCGCCATCATGCGGTCGAGATACGAATACAAAATATCCCTCAACATCTTGTCTGATAAGCTGTGTAGGAATAACTATAACATCCTCTGCCGAATAATCTTTTAGTCGGAGGGTAGCCAACATATTGGGCTTTATTTTTTCATCCTGATTTTTCATTTTCAGACGAATGCTGAAGGTTCTGCTCGTGGGATCAATAGTGTGTCCTATATTGTTTATCGGAGCATTCTTAGTTATACCGGGTAAATCAGGAAATTCAATCAGAGCTGTATCCCCCTTGTGAATAGAGCTTATATAAGCTTCGGATAACTGGGTGTTGATATACAGATTATCGAGGTTTATTATCTGAAGAATCTGACGACCAGGGGTTGCCAGCTCGCCGGTTTTCATAAATATCTCTTCAACATATCCGGAGAAAGGGGCATACACCTTAGCCATTTTCAGCTGCGACTCCAGAGTCTCTTTTGTTTTCACCATTGATTCGTAGGTGTTTTTCGACTGCAGGTATTGCATCTCAGAGCCCACGCCCTGATCCCATAAACTCTGCTGCTTGTCAAAAAGTGTTTTCGTAAGAGCCAGCCCTGTTTCCAGCTCCTCAATGCCCTTGCGCATTATCTCCGCATCGAGGCTAATCAGGAGTTGTCCCTTTTTAACTTTTTGGCCCTCAGTAACATGTACGCTTTGTATGCGTCCGTTCATCTCGGGGTTTACCAGAGCTGATTTTGCCGCCTCCACCATCGCACTGGTAGTGATAAAGGACTCAAAACTGCTGGGTAATAATAGATCGATCACCACCGGAATTCCTTCATCAAGATTCTTGATATCCATCTTGGCCAACTGACCCTCCAAATCCGTCAGGTCATTATTTAACTGGGCAATCTCTCCCTTTGTTTTGGTAATCTCAGAATTGAGCTGTTCCGCAGTTTTCTCCGTTGAGCAAGCGGTGAGAACAATGATTAATATTATAGCTGTTATTTTATTCATGACAATTATTTCTATAGTTTACTGTATGCTTTATCTAGTTCGAGTTTCTTGTTGAGCATATCAAGAGTGGCCCCCAGGAATGTTCCCTGCGACTCCAGCAATTGATTATATGATTGGTTGAGGTCGGTGCTTGACGACACACCGCTTTTAAATTTTATCTGCTCCTTGGAGTATATCTTGTTGGCTAAATCAAAGCTTTTTTTCTTATTCTGATATGTTGCCATGGCCACCTCCAGATTGTTCTTCGCATTTACGGCTCCCATAACCAGACTCTCATTAACCTGCTGTCGGCTGTTTTTTGTTTTTTCCAGCTCCAGATTGGCTTGCTGAACCTTGTACAATCTGTTTCCTGAGCTAAAGATCGGGATGGCAAA
>CAYXQX010000309.1:0-5247 GCA_964467485.1 uncultured Porphyromonadaceae bacterium
TTATTGCTTTTTTGAATTTTTCAGGGTCCAGACTGCTTCTAATTGCACCTGTTCATCGATTGAAACACCGCTCTTGGCAGCTTTGTTCCTAACCGACTGCATCCATCCTTCATTGTGCCTGATTTTCATTTCATAGAATGATCGGTTTTTAAGCAATAAACCCTTCTGCTCATCCTGCCAGAACTGATAACCAGAATGATCCTCCAAGCCCTGTTCCAGCGATTTCCCTTCATTAGCCGACTGCTCTACTACCTGGTCAAACCACAAGTAGTGCGACAGTACCCGGCTGGTATAATAATATCGATAATCCACAGCAGCATCAGGATAATAAATGTCAAAAAGCCTGTCGAAAAAAGTCCAGGCAAACTTATAAAAGAACCTTTCGGTTATCATTATCATAACCAAATCCATACTTTCAATCTCCGCCCTGAAATCAATCATACTGGTATCTTTCCTGCTCGACCAGGTCTCGGGGTAGATTTCAACATTATAGTACCAAAAGGCTGTGTTAGCATATGCACTGTCAGGAATTCCAGCATTAAGAATATTAAAGTAGAAACTGTCGGAAATAGCAAGCACCCTTGGTTTGAGGGAATCTGAAACCTGCTGATATTCAATATCAGGGTAAGTCATGTCAGGATGAGATGGTTCGATCAATAAATTCATAAGATCTGCCAGATCACCATCTGTTCCCCTTAATTCACCGTCTGGCTTAAAATCAGGATATGAAATCGATGGGACCTTCTTACCAGTCCACTCCTCAACGAGAGGTAGCAAGGTGTCCATGGCTGTTAACATTCCATAATATGACCAGTGGATTCCTCCTTTGGGAAATAATGGATAGGCTGCCTGATCCTTCAAACTAGTAAAGTAAGAATATAGGTCCAGGACCGGAATTTGCTCATCTTTACAACCCTCCACAATACTTCCATAGTTGGTTTTAACATCAGCAGAATCCCTGATATACTCATCAGGAATATACTCATCATAATAACTTGCTTTACTTGGCTCCACCACCACAACTGTTTTCACTCCAAGGTTCATTAAAGTGTCTATCACTAAACCAGCTCGTCGAAACTTTTCCTTCCAGTACCAATCACCAGGATAATCCCTTCCATCATAAGCTCTCAAATAATCCTCCTCAAACAAATACCTCTTCTTGCCTACAATCACACCCCTGGCATTAGCTTTTCGGAATAAACTATATTCCAGCTGATTCCTTATCCTGATGAAAAAAGGTCTGAATCCAACCCTCTGCTCAATAGCCTGTTCTGTTCCTTCCTGGAATGACCCATCTACCCAGGCCTCGACACTAAAATCAGGGTAAGAAGGTGGTAAGCCTGCCTTATGTAATTCTTTTATCCTGATAAAATTTGTGCTCTGCTGAATCAGAGGGAGACAAAAGACAAGCACCATCAAAACGAAAACAATATGTCTAGTCCATTTCCTCATCTAAAATCTGAAATAAATAAATGGATTAAATCCTGATGAAGTAATAAAAGCCAGACATATCACAAGAAATATGATGGAAATGCTAGCTCTAACTATGGCCGACCTATTGGAGGGCAGCTTATTAAGAAACTCTTCCTGCCAGCTCTCTATACCTTTACGTAATGCAAAAAATGAAAAGAAAGCCCCAATAACAAAAATGGTCCAAAAATGAGCTCCAGGATTAAAAGATGGGCCTTCTGTATTCCAACTGAACATACTTTTCAGATAGAAACCAACCTGTCCAAAGTTTTCTGCCCTGAACAAAACCCAACCTACCAGAGTAATAATATAAGTCAATACCACAGATGGAATTTTCCCCATCCGCCTGGCGAGTTTATCAAGAAATATGCGATCAAGAACCAGGAACAAGCCATGAAAAGCTCCCCAAACAACAAAATTCCAGGCAGCCCCATGCCACAACCCTGATATCAGGAAAACAACCCAAAGATTGAAGAATAATCGCCGCTTTGTTTTTACCCTACTTCCTCCCAGAGGGATATATAGATAATCCTTCATCCAACGACCAAGAGTCATATGCCATCTCCTCCAAAATTCCGTTATATTCCTGGATATATATGGGTTATTGAAATTCTCAGGAAACTTAAAGCCAATCATCCGGCCAATACCTATTGCCATATCTGAGTAACCCGAAAAATCAAAGTAGATCTGAAATGAATACGCTATGATACCAAACCAGGCAATAGGGGTAGTCAATGCTGTCTCTGGCAAACTAAATATCCGATCAACCTCAGCACCCAACACATTGGCTATCAAAACCTTCTTCGACAATCCAATAATGAATCTAAACAGTCCGAGTAATCTGTTATCAGCTGTTTCCTGATGAGATCGGTCCTTGATCTGATCCGCAATTTCATGATAACGCACAATCGGTCCGGCTATCAATTGTGGAAACAGAATTATGTACAAAGCATAGTCCCATATTCTGTCTAAAGGACTATGAACTTTTCTGTAAACATCAATAGAATAGCTTAATTTCTGAAAGGTGAAAAAAGATATTCCAATAGGTAGAACTATTTTAATCCAATCAAATCCTTTAGCACCAGATGCCACCAGAAGACTGTTTACATTATCTACAAGAAAATTAGCATACTTAAAGTACACCAGGAGGCCTACATTGAGAATAACCGAGGCAGCAAGCCACCACCTTTTCCTCTCTGAAGTTTCCTTTACCATCCAACGGATAATGTAGAAATCCAGAATAATGGATCCGCTCACCATAAAAATGAACAGAGGTGCTCCCCACATATAAAAGAAGACCGAGAAAGATAATGCAACAATGTTTTTCCAAGGCTTAGCTACCAGGTAATAAACCAGTAGAAAGGTTGGGAAAAAGATTAAAAGAAAAAGGCTGCTGCTAAAGACCATTGTTATTCTTTGCGATAATCAGCGAAGATAAAAAAAAGCCGCACCAAAAAGGAGCGGCTTTACTATCATCTTAAAGTAACTAAACTAACTTGTGCTTTTTCACAAACTCATCAAGGATTCCAGTTAAATCAGGCTTTCCTATCTCTTGAAGATCGTAAAATACCCTTGTATTTGGTTTCTTGATATCAATAATCCTGTTCAAATCGATTGGTGTACCGATAATCACCGAGTCACAATCTGTGTTATTGATAGTTGTTTCAAGGTCTTTTAGCTGTTCAGGGCTGTAACCCATTGCCGGTAGTAAAATACCTATGTCAGGATATTTCTCGAAAGTTTCAGTAAGCTTACCAACTGTATATGGTCTTGGATCTATTAATTCAACTGCTCCAAATTTTTGAGCTGCAACAATACCTGCACCCAAAGTCATTTCACCATGTGTAAGAGTTGGACCGTCTTCAACAACCAATACTCTCTTACCACGTATAATTTCAGGATCCTCAACAGAGATAGGGGAAGCTCCATCAACAACTACAGCACCAGGATTGCAATCAGCAATATTTTCTCTAACGATTTGAATATCCTCGGGTGCTGCGGTATCCATCTTGTTGATAATTACAACATCAGCTAACCTTAAATTAACCTCTCCCGGATAGTAATATACTTCATGACCAGGACGATGAGGGTCGGCAACTGTAATAGTCAGATCAGACTTATAGAATGAGAAATCATTATTTCCACCATCCCATAATATTACATCACAGCCCTTAGAATCTTTCTCAGCTTCACGAAGAATAGCTTCATAATCCACTCCGGCATAGATAACATTTCCACGAACAACATGAGGCTCATATTCTTCCATCTCCTCAACAGTACACTTATGCTTCTCCAGGTCGGAAATCTCAGCATAGCGCTGAACTTTCTGAGCAACCAAGTCACCATAAGGCATTGGGTGGCGAATAGCAACTACATTCAAACCCTTCTCCATCAGGATTTCAATAACCCTTCGTGAAGTTTGACTTTTACCACAACCGGTACGGGTGGCAACAACTGAAATAACAGGCTTGGTGCTTTTTACCATGGTGTGGCGAGGTCCGAGAAGTTCGAAACTGGCACCGGCCGTATTAACAACTGAGCTAAGATTCATCACCCTATCATAAGGCACATCGCTATAAGCAAAAATGCAGGTGTCAATCTCATTTTCTTCAATCAGCCTTACTAATTCTTCCTCAGCATAAATTGGGATTCCTTCGGGATATAATTCGCCAGCAAGTTCGGCAGGATATCTTCTTCCATCGATATCTGGAATCTGAGCAGCAGTGAAAGCGATAACTTCATATTCTTCCTTATCACGAAAATAAGTATTGAAATTATGAAAATCCCTTCCGGCAGCACCGATAATAATGATCCTTTTCTTTTTCATGAAGCCTTTATTTAATGTTTTAAAATTATATTACTTGTGCGATTAGCAAATATATATTTTTAAGACAAGGCCATACATGATTTTTATCGTAAAATTGATCCTAAATCATTCAAACTAAAGATTATTCAATAGTAAGTGAATTGTATTCTTCCTGATAGAAAAACTCTTTTTCACCAAAAGCCGGAACCAGATCGTCAAGCCAGATTGCTTCAGGATCATATTTGGCAAAGAATGGCCTGTTAACCCAATCAGGATTTCTTCCCTGTATGAAATGCATAAGAAATACTTTCTCCCCATTAAGTTCTAGAATACCATCAATGGCAATCTTTCCAGGATCAGTCGACATGCTTGGTCCTCTAACCGTTCTGGCCAGTCCACTCAAATTTTTATACGCACCTCTATAAATATCAAAAGCTCTTGCCAGGGATACCGCAAAATACTCCTGAGCTCCAGTATTACGTGCCACAAACATGTAATACGGCACAATACCTAGCCTTAATTGCTCATTCCACATTTCAGCCCAAATCGCAGAATCATCATTAATATGCTTCAGTAATGGACTCTGGGATCGAATAAGCGCACCTGTTCCCTGTATCTTGGCTATAGCTTGCCTCAAGGGCTCAGACTTAAGCTCATTAGGATGGTTAAAATGCGCCATCAAAGCAAGATGTTTCCCCGCCTTAACTACTCTCCTGAAAATATTTAATAAATCATCGGCATCAGGATCTGAAAGATATCTGTATGGCCAGAAAGAAAGAGATTTAGTGCCAATACGTATAGAATTAATATGATCAAGATCTGCCTCCAATATTGCAGAAATATAGGAATCAAGATGTTCAGCTTTCATCACCATGGGATCTCCACCAGTAATAAGAACATCGGTGAGTTGAGTATTACTTTTTAAATAATCAACCAGTAGACTAGCCTGCTTCATGGCAAATTTATGATCA
>CAYXQX010000310.1:0-5242 GCA_964467485.1 uncultured Porphyromonadaceae bacterium
CTAATATTCATGACATTCTTCGCATCCCTGTTGAAAATCCCGATCCATCCGCTATCACTTTTGCCTTTCTGCCTTTTTGCCTTCTTGCTCTGCTGTGGAGTTCGCCAAACATCTATTTTACCATCCCGATGGGCCAGTTTACCAACAACTCCATTCTGATTGCACTCAAGAATCTCTTTATGAGTCATCAGGCTTAATGAAAATTCATCCATGGTATACAGAACACCACCGGCAATCAGAGGCGATGCTGCCAGGGCTCTTTGAAGTATAAATGTTCTTTTTTGATCATCAGTAAATTTACATTGCCAGCCACCATCATTAACTACATAAAGCTGACCAAAGCAGATCATATCCATATCGAGCCAGCTATTGTTTTCAGCTCCTGTATAATCTTGCATGGCTTCCCATCGTTTAAAGGTGGTTTCCAGACTTCCACGGTTATCCCAAATATCACTGGTGATTCTTACCATATTGGCTTTTTGGTAAGCATCACTATCTTCAACCTTTATATAATCGCCCGGTGATAAGCTTAAAACGATATCCTTACCGCAATTTTCAATTGCTGTAACAACGCCTAACACTTCATCCGGGTGAGGTACAATATCATCAAACTTAATAAAATCGACTCCCCAGTCGGCATATTTTTTAATCAGATTATTATAGTAATCCTGAGCTCCGGGTTTACTCATGTCAACTCCATAATTAAAGTCATTCCAGGGACATAGCTTGTCCTTGTCGGCTATTTGATCAAGAGTGTAGGGAGTTCCCTCAATAGGCAATTTGGCATCAACAGCTTCTTTTACTACCCCTCGAATTATCCAAATTCCGAATTTTAAGCCTTTAGAATGAGCATACTCAACAACTGATTTTACTCCGCTTGGGAAAAAGTTTGGAGAGGATTCAGGTAATCCAAATTCGTCTATCAGAACTTTACCACCTTCCTCATTCTTTTTATCCATGAACCACCCATTGTCAACCGTAACATACTCATAGCCATAAGGCTTAAGCTTCTCCGCAACAGCATCGATATTCTTAATAATCTCACCCTCCGGGGCTACAGTGCTGTAACCGGTATAACTGTTCCAACCAAGCGGTGGAGTAGAGGCTATTTCCCCTTTTTGCATACAGCTCAGCAACAGGCCAAGAAGGCAGAAAAGCAGGCTTATATTTTTATAATTCATAACTCATAATTCATAACTCATAACTCATAACTCATAATTAACAATTAACCATTTACAATTCCAGCTTTGCTGGTACCGATTTTTCTCGGGAAACCATTATTTTCCTTCTTCATACCAATAAACAGTAGAAGAGTAGTCGGCCTCCCCAACAAACCAACTAAGCAGTTCGAAATCAAACTGCAACTTTTCCTGAAAGGGGATACCATCCAGATTTCTTGTTCTGTACCAGGTATTATGGCCGCGGGAGTTGCTTGAGTCTGCTCTGGCTGCTCCTCCAAAAGGAGTATGGAAAATCTTCACAGGAGCCCAGGAGCTGTTGTAATAGTCCTCAGTACCAGTTCCAAAGTGTGATGGAAAGGTATCATTGTCGATCCATATTTGTTCATCTCCTTCTCCATACCAGCTCTCAGAGTAATTAATCAGACTAAGTACATCCCCTTTGAAAACTCCTTTACCTTCAAGACTTGCCATATTGAAATTGTATCTATCAGGGTCACTTATGTCATCGGAGCAATGAAAAAGATGAATTCCGTTTTCTTGCTTCCATGCTGCGTGAAAATACATTGTGTTTTTCGACCATTCTTTTTTCTTGCTCATAACATTGATTAATGCAACAAGCTCATGATCAGAGTTATTAGTAAGGGACAGTTTTCCATTATTCTTATATGGCATTGGCCACCTGATGTCGATATACCCCTTTCCATTATTTTTGAGAAACCATGAATCTGTGGGATAGGCACCTATTCCGCCACCGGCAAAATCACCTAATGGAACATTTACTGTTTCATTTCCATCAAATTCTATTGAAAGGATCAATTCCCTCATAATCTTTCCATAATTCAGACTATCAGGTATATCTATCTGGAATCTCATCTGGTTTGCCATATTTCCACCTTCAGGCATATTTATCACAGCTGTTTTGCCAGGTTTCAATCCATTTTTCTCCCATATAGATAAAAGCTCTACCTCTGGCTGTTGTGGATCTAATAGAAGTTTATTGACATTTTTTATTTTATCCTTAATACGAAGAGCTTTCTCAATGGAGAAGGTATGAAGCACAGTCTTCACATCATAGGATCGGTAATTGATCTGATAATATCTGGGGTTTTTGACTACTTCTTCATCAATTTCCACGGTTACTTTACAGCTCTTAGCATAAGAAATTGGGAAGTAAGAAGTACTACCGCCAATACTTTCCTCATTCCAATGAATATGAGGGAAGACCAAACCTTTCCCAACTCCTTTAATACCTATCTGAGTAAGGTCATAAGCAGGAATTACAAACTGTGGTTCATCAGCTCCATCAAAGTAAAATTTGATTTTAGCCTTTTTATCCAGGGAAGTAATCCATATGCGTGTAATTACACCGGGAGAATGATGGTCCAGCATAACTTTCTCAACTCTTCCATTTATTGTATCTATCCTGATGAAATGACCACCCTGATATCCGTCATCATTAGCTCCCCAATTAGCAGAATCCGGGGAAACAGATCTCCTGTCATAACTGCTGGCCTGATGACAAGTGTAGTAGGGATCAGGGAACTGCGTCATGGCATCCATTGAAATCATTTCATCAAGCAGGGTATTCAGGGTGATTGGTTCCTGCTTCGGCTCTTGCGTTTGGCAGGAGCTTATAAAGGGCAGAAGGGCAACTATGACTAATACAATACCTTTCACAGTGATGACCCGAACCTTGTCTAAAACATAACTCATAACCTATAATCCATAATTATACGTATCTACAATCAAAGACGCAAATATGCGTCTCTACAAATTAACTCTTAACTCATAACTCATAATTAACCATTAACAATTTACAATTAACCATTCAAAACCGTATCTCCGCCTTATCTGCATCAGCCTGTATACCATGTTCATTAAACCAATCAAATAAGTCGCGGTTCATTGCTTTGCTTAATAAGGAAACCGTACTATGAATGTCATACTTACTGATCAGTTCCGGTTTTGCATATTCTCGTTTGAGTTTGAAGTAGTCGGCAACAATTGTTGGGTTTTCCTTTCTCAATTGTTCCCAAATCCAGTATGATTTCCCCCAATGGATATTGTTTTTATCTCCTGATGTCAATTCTTCCCCTTCACCAGTGAGATTTCCTCTAAGGTCGTAATTATTCATACCTGGATCCAGTTTACTGGCTCGCTCAATAGTTCTTTTAATTCTTCGAAGAGCTTCCTCTTTATGTCCCATGTCCATCATCACTAAATTTCCAACATAGGTAGCGATGGGCTCATTCCATACTTCAGCAAAAGGCAGTACCCATGAATGGACAGACTCATGTGTGAGGAATTCGATCATTCCATCTTCACGTTCGGGAAATCCACCCCACCAAACAGCAAGCGCTACTACTGTTCCACTTGAAAATCCGCCACCCCCGGTTGCCAGAAGAGTTACCTGGGATGCCATTCCCGGCGAGAGAGGAACACCCATTCTCTTTTCTATGAAAGGCATGGAGCGTTTGTATACATCTACCATGGCATCTGCTGATGGCTTCAGATAGTCGTTGTAGCTCAATTTGAAAGTTCCATGGTCATCATTGTATTCCAAATCATCAATCCCTAAGGAAGTAAAGGGTTTGTTTGGATCTATCGATTTGCCTGAAGCAGTTTCTATCAACAATGGTTTCCATATTTCCTTGTTGATGGAATCCCTGGCACTTGGATGACTCCCGGATAAGGAACGGGAAGAAACCAGAAGAGTTCCTTTGCCAACTTTCTTTCTGGCCATCAGGGCTTTATCCTCAGCATCCATTATTAAAACTTCCCAATCATTGGGCTTAACAAAACTTAGAGTAGATCCCCCTTTACTTTCAACTTCGATCTGTGGCAAGATTTTAGATACGGAAATTGGCAGCTCTGGCTTTCCATTAAAATCAGCTCCAAATTTTTTGAGTAATTCAATTTGAGATTTACTTTCCTGTTGCCCGAAAAGAACTACTCCACCTCCGGATTTCAGGAAGGAGGCTATTGCTGCAAAATCTTTTTCATCATAAGCAATACGATTGTCACAACCAGGTAGTACTAATAAATTGGCATTGCTGAAATTGAAATTATAAAGATTACACCAATTCGTAACACCTTTTTGCTCAGGGAGGTATTGCTTGTGAAATCTATGATCAGCATAAAAGGTGAACTCATGGGCCAAATCTGTAACAGCATGAACCTGTGGAGCAAGCTTGATCTTCTGTGGGGCGAAGCATGAAGCTGGTAGACCTGCCTTGTTAAATAGTACCGGTGTAGCAGTATTGTAAAAGGCAAATCTAACCCAAAGTGGTTTTTCAATTTTTCTGGTATCTAATCTAACTCTATCATTCTGGATTACAGCTTTTATGCTTTGATATTCTAGATTTTCACCGGCAACTTCAAAAAAGCCTTTTTCAGCTTCGGAAAAATACAATCCATCTGAATGACTAAATGAAACATATACATATTGATTATAAAGTTGGGCAGACTCAAAGATAGGGGACTCAACTTCTTCTTGAATATTGTTATAATGCTTTTTCAGAGCAAGACGTGCTAGTCTCTTTCCCAATTCTTGCTTGTTCCGAGGGTGAATATTTGTTGTATCCCCGATATCGCTACACACCACCATGCCGGTATTAGGAATACTCAAGGCTAAAGTTTGTTGATTACGAAGGGCCGCAGCATTTTCCTGTCTATCACCATATTGGTATGGAGCAATCTGGACATAATAAAAAGGCAAGTTCTTACCGAATTGTTTGCGTCTCTCTTTTACCAACAGACTCATCTTTTTTGCATAAGTGAGAGGATCGAAAACATTGGCTTCTCCCTGATACCAAATAATTCCTGCAAGAGAATAATCTTTCAAAGCGTAAGTCATCGCGTTATACCCGGTACCGGGAACAGATGTTGGCCATCGTCGTTGCTTCCTAAGTTTTTCTGCGGATAAAACTAATTCCTGATCATCTGTAAATGATTCTTTAGGATACCAGAACTCAATGGGTGTTCCTCCCCAGGCATCAACAATAATTCCTACGGGTACATCAAGAATTTCATGAAGATGTTTCGCGAAAAAATATCCAGCT